>JAAXJV010000029.1 GCA_012269655.1 Pseudomonadales bacterium | reverse complement strand
CTGATTCAACAGTCTGAATACGACAGTGCCCGTTTTCACTACCAGATGGATGGGTTAGTGAATCGCAGGCAAGGATGGCAGTACCGTTCAGCCGGTGATGTTCAGCAGTTATCGTTAACCCCTCAAACCGTGGTGCCTATGAGTGTCAACTTGAGTCAGGAGCAGGTGGGTGATGAATGGCGGACACGCGTGGACGGGGTGGTGGGCTATCACTATGCCCTGGGACAGTGGGATATCAGCGTTGCCGGTAGTATCGGTCAAGGGGATTTGGAAGGCGTTGGATCACACTGGTATTCGGTTGGGGCCGATGCATGGTTGGAGGCTCGACAACAAGGCCCCTTTGTTCGAGTGACTCAACAGTTTGCCCGCGAGGATGCTCGGGAAGTGGAGTCGGTTCGGCTATCTAACTGGCAGAATCAGACGCTTCTCAGTGGCATTGGCTGGAGGGGGCAAACCTACCTACAGGGTTTTGATCTGAACGCTAGCGTCGGTATTGAGAACCGCCAATCCCACAGCACTGGCCAGGTGAGTGACGGGATCGGAACGCAGAACATTACTGATCTACCGGATGAGACCGAGGGCTTTGTTAGTTTTGGATTAGCTCGACGAACGGCTCACAGTCAATGGCACTCTGCTGTGCGACACTACAGTGGACGAACGGAATTTGTCCTGAATTGGGGGTTTTAGTGTGTGAATTGTTGGCGATGAGCGCCAATGTACCGACCGATATTCGGTTTAGTTTTAAAGGCCTAGCCGTCCGAGGTGGGGAAGTAGGTCCTCACCGGGATGGCTTCGGTATTGTTTTTTACCACGGCAAAGGCCTCCAGGAGTTCCGCGATGTCGACGCCAGCTGTGATTCTCCTGTGGCCCGGCTTGTGGAAGACTTGCCTATCCGTTCCAAGGCCGTCATCGCCCATGTCCGGCAGGCTAACGCAGGCGCGGTTAACTTGGAAAACACCCATCCGTTCCATCGCGAATTGTTCGGTCGGCATTTTACCTTTGCTCATAACGGACAGTTACCCGGGGTAAAAAAACTGCCGTTGGGACGATTTAAGCCGGTCGGCACGACTGATTCTGAACATGCCTTTTGTTATCTGCTGGATCAATTGGATCTGTCTCGTTTACCCAGTGTGGCGTCCGTCGGTCGAATTTTTTCTCGAGTAGCTGAAAAACTTTCCAAACTCGGTGTTTGTAATTTGGTGCTGACAGACGGCCGAGCCATCTACTGTTGGCGCACCACAAAATTGGTTTGGATTACCCGACGGGCTCCCTTTGGGGCGGCCCGTTTGCAAGACGCCGACATGACAGTCGATTTTGCGCAGCTGACCACGCCAAACGATGTCGTCACCGTGGTTGCGACAGATCCGCTTACGGACAACGAAGAATGGTCAGAGGTTCCTGAACGGCAGGTCAAAATATTGGTCGATGGGGAATGGAAGTAGTTGTTTTCGATGCAGGCTTTAAACTAAAGTCGACGCATTAGAACGATAACAAAGGATAGACCGTGCAGTTTGATAACGCTCCCGCTCCCACACTAAACCTGGATTCAATGCCTAGCGCACTTCATGTTTTCAACGATGCGGTTGAGCAGTTCGCTGATCGCACCGCGTTCCAAAACTTCGGAGTTGAGCTAACGTACAAAGACCTTAGCAATCGAGCCAATCGGGTTGCAGCCTTCCTTCAGAAAGAACGAGGGGTCAAAGCTGGCGATAAATTCGCGGTTATGCTGCCTAATACGCTGCAGTATCCCATTTTTGCGCTAGCGCTCATGCGCATCGGCGCTGTCTTGGTCAACGTGAACCCGCTTTACACCCCACGCGAGTTGACACACCAGCTGAACGACAGCGGTGCGGTAGGCATCATTGTTTTGGCCAACATGGCCGAAACGGTAGAAGCCTGCGGCAACGATATTTCGCTCAAGACGGTGATCGTGCCCGAGCTGGCGGACGCCATGCCTCAGCCCAAGCGCTTGTTGTTGAACTTGGCGGTCAAATACCTAAAGAAAATGGTGCCGGCCTACAGTCTGCCTGGCCATATTAAATTTACCGATGTTTTGGGCCGCTCAGATGCACAATTTGAGATGGCAAATCCGGGACACGATGACATCATCGCTTTGCAATATACCGGCGGCACCACAGGTGTCTCCAAGGGCGCTATCCTGACCCACCGCAACGTGTTGTCTAACATGGCCCAGATTGACCGCGTCTTTGACGGTAAGATCCAGCCTGGCATGGTGGCCATTGCGCCATTGCCGCTGTATCACGTGTTCGCCTTTGTCGGCCACATGATGTGGTTGTTCAAATGCGGTGCAAAATCAGTACTGATCACGAATCCTCGCGACATGCCTACCTTTATGGGTATTTTGGAAAAGAATCCCTGTGACATTTTTATTGGCCTAAATACCTTGTTCGTAGGACTCCTCAAACAAGAGCGTTTCCGGGCCTTGGATTTCTCGAATCTGTTCCTGACGGTTTCTGGCGGCATGGCGTTGACCCGTTCAACGGCAGAGGAATGGGAATCGCTGACCGGCTGTTCGATCTGCGAGGGGTATGGGCTGACCGAAACCAGCCCGGTTGTATCGGTCAACCCGCCAGAAGGAATCCAGTTGGGTACCATCGGTACGCCTTTGGCAGATACTGAGGTCAAAATTTTGGACGAGGACGGCAGTGAGCTACCCGTCGGTGGGGTGGGTGAGCTTGCAGTGCGTGGACCTCAGGTTATGCGCGGTTACTGGCAGCGCGATGAGGCGACCGCCGATGTGATGACGGCCGATGGGTTCTTTAAGACCGGCGACATGGCCGTGGCTCTTGAAGACGGCTATTACAAAATCGTGGATCGTAAAAAGGACATGATTTTGGTCTCGGGCTTCAACGTCTATCCGAACGAAGTTGAAGATGTGCTAGCCTCGCATCCCCGCGTAACCGAGTCAGCGGTGGTCGGCGTCCCGAATGAGGAACAGGGCGAGTCCGTCAAAGCGTATCTGGTGGCCGACGGTGAACTGTCGGTGGAAGAGTTGGATGCATGGTGTCGCGAGCGACTGACAGCGTATAAGGTTCCCAAAGCTTTTGAATTCCGAGATGAACTCCCCAAAACCAACGTTGGCAAAGTTTTGCGTCGCGCCCTGCGATAACGACCAGGGGGCCGCATGAGCAGCCCCACTCCTAATTTAACCTTTCCTTCTGATCTACCCGTTTCTCAACGGGTAGATGAGATTGCTAACGCCATTCGCGAGCATCAAGTAGTGATCGTGGTCGGTGACACCGGATCGGGTAAAACGACACAGTTGCCTAAGTTGTGCTTGGCCATGGGCTTAGGTAGCAAAGGCTTAATCGGGCACACCCAACCACGCCGTCTGGCGGCTCGCTCGGTAGCAGCACGTATCGCTGAAGAAACTCAAACGGAGTTGGGCGATTTGGTTGGCTATAAGGTGCGCTTCCAAGACCAGGTGAGCAAGGGGACCCGGATCAAGCTGTTGACCGATGGCATGCTGCTTGCGGAAACCCGCGGGGACAAGTTCCTAAAGCAATACGACACACTGATTATCGATGAGGCTCATGAGCGGGGCCTGAATATTGATTTCTTGTTGGGGTATATCAAACGGCTGATTACCAAGCGTCGTGATCTCAAGGTCATCATCACTTCGGCCACGATCAATTACGAACGCTTTAGTGAGCATTTCAATAATGCGCCTGTGGTCCAGGTAGAAGGACGCACTTTTCCCGTTGAGGTCCGTTACCGTCCGATCGAAAACACCGATGATGACATCCCCATGTATCGCGCCATCGTCAGTGGCGTAGAAGAACTTCGCAGTGTCGATCGAGAGCAAAACAAGCGCCATGGCGATGTGTTGGTTTTTTTATCAGGTGAGCGTGAAATTCGCGGGGCGGCCGAGGCTTTGCGGCGATCTAATTTAGCGAACCTTGACGTGTTGCCGCTGTATGCTCGTTTGTCAGCCTCTGAACAGCAGAGGATCTTTCATCCCAGCGGCGGGCCACAACGGGTGGTTCTGGCTACTAACGTCGCTGAAACTTCATTGACGGTCCCTGGCATTCGTTATGTGATCGACACCGGCCTGGCACGAATGTCGCGTTACAGCTATCGCTCCAAGGTTCAGCGGTTGCCGATCGAGGCGATTAGCCAAGCCAGCGCCAACCAGCGTAAAGGTCGCTGCGGACGTCTGGAGCCGGGCATCTGTATCCGGTTGTATTCGCAGGAAGACTTCGAGGGCCGGCGCGCTTTTACTGAACCTGAATTGCAGCGTACCAATCTGGCCAGTGTGATATTGCAAATGCTCGATTTGAAATTGGGTGATATTACCAAGTTCCCCTTCATTGATCCGCCGGACCGGCGCTATGTCACCGACGGCTATCGACTGCTAGAGGACATCGATGCGATAGATGATCGCCGAATCCTGACCGAGCTGGGCCGCGAACTGGCCCGTTTACCGATTGACCCAAAGCTAGGGCGTATTGTGTTGGCCGGTCGCGAGCATCATTGCGTCGCAGAAATGCTGTCTATCGCCAGCTTCTTAAGTGTTCAGGACCCTCGTGAACGTCCGCGCCAGGCCCAAGAAGCCGCGGATCTGGCACATGGCCAAGATGCCCATGAGCAGTCTGACTTTTTAACCATCCATGGCTTATGGGAGCGGATTGAAACCCAACGCCAAGCGCTAGGGTCCAGCGCATTCAAACGCTGGTGCCAAAAGCACTTTTTGCATCATTTACGAGTGCGAGAATGGCGAGAGATCCACAGGCAATTGTGGTTGGCACTCAAATCGACTGCACGGATGAACACCGAGCCCGCCGACTATCGCAGTGTCCATCAAGCGCTGTTAACTGGCTTTATTGGAAGCGTGGGTTTACGTGATGAACAAGACTAT
>JAAXJV010000158.1 GCA_012269655.1 Pseudomonadales bacterium | reverse complement strand
CGCCTCATTTACCGTAGCGATATCTAATGTGACGTCCAAATCTGCATCCAGCACCGGTTCAGCTGTGTCCAGACCCGCATTAAAATCTTGCAATTCAGCAGACGATAAATCGCCGAGTGCATCACTCAAATCCGGAACCTGCGCCCAAGCACCAGTGGCAACCGTTGCGAACGCAACCGCTGAAATAATCTTTTTCATTTTCGCTCCCCTTTCAAAACGATCAAAAATGTACCAACAGGCTAGCACATTGGTCGAACCAAAACGATTTTTGACTGTGCGTGAAAGGGAAGGGTGACTTGGACCTGCACGTTTGTACTTTGGTGCTAGACTTCACCTCGAACCAAAAGGGGGAAACTATGAAAAAACTATTAATTGCCGCCGCCGTTAGCGCGTTTGCCTCGGCCAGCTGGGCTAATGAAATTCCTGCCTTAGGCAGCGTCCTCGAAAGCCTATCCGGTGAAGAAATGTCTTCATTCGAAGAGAGCTTGGTCGGTGCCACCAGCTTAAACGCTGATATCGAACTTGCTTTCAGCGCTGAAACCGTTGAGCTCGCTCTAGAACAGGGCTTGATCACCGAAGAGGAAGCACAGGATGTGGCCGGTGCCCTAGAAATTCTGGAAGCAAACGCTGAGTTCTTCCAATTTGAAATTCAGGATGTGATTTTCGAAGCATTAGAATCTGGTGACGTCTCATTGGAAGAGATCACACTGACGCTGAACGCATTCAATCAGTTATCAGATGAAGGCAAAGCCATCGTCGGCCAGGAAGATTTTGACCCGAACGATTTGAGCCCTGCTGACAAGGCGATCTTCGATTCGGTGCCTGCCAACTAAAACTGGCAAGACAGAAACAAAAAACCCCGCTTTCGCGGGGTTTTTTTTACGTCTACTGAAAAGCCTTACTTGATCTTGGCTTCTTTGTAGATGACATGCTGACGAACCACGGGATCAAACTTTTTGATCTCCATTTTTTCGGGCATGGTGCGTTTGTTCTTTGTAGTGGTGTAGAAGTGGCCAGTGTTGGCACTTGAAACCAGCTTAATCTTGTCGCGCATGATGCGGCTCCTTTAGACCTTTTGACCTTGGCCACGCAGATCAGCAAGAACGGCGTCGATGCCTTTCTTATCGATGATGCGCATACCTTTGCTTGAAACACGTAGGCGGACGAAACGGTTCTCCGACGCCACCCAAAAACGGTGGTATTGCAGGTTAGGTAGAAAGCGGCGACGCGTTCTAACTTTTGAGTGCGATACGTTGTTGCCGGTAGCAGGCCGCTTGCCGGTCACTTGGCACACCTTTGACATGAGGGTCCTCTCTTACTAGTTCTGGCTAAATTCGGGCGGCCAGCCCCGTCGACCCTAACTGGGCCAACCTTAAAAATGGCGCGAGAAGATACCAAGCCCACAACTAAAGCTCAACCCCTAACACCGCCATTATGCGTGTTTATTGAGGTTATTTGCGTTTGAGTGACAACAAAATGATCAACCAAGCGAATATCGAGCTCAGCCAGTAGCCCAGACAAGCGTTCGGTCATCATCACATCCGCCGCCGACGGCTGGCTCTGACCGCTGGGGTGGTTATGCGCCAGGATCACCGCACAGGCATCCGATTGAATCGCACCCCGCAGTATCTCGCGCGGGTATATAGGGGCTTGATTCACGGTGCCCTGGGCAATGACCTCGCTACTTATTAAATGTAGCGAGGCATCGAGGTAGATCGCCATGACTTGCTCAATCCGACTTGTTGCCAACCGATTCTGTAAATAGTCCCGCACTTGATCGGCGCAGCTCAACGGTGTACCCGTCAGTTGTTTGTGTAACCAATCCTTCTTGAGCTGCTCCCAAGCCTGCACCCACACCCATCGATCCCGTGGAATCAATCCGACCTCACCCTGGAACTCAAACCGGCGCAATCGATCCAGCAGCTCGGGCTCAAGCGGACCAAACACCAACTCAACCAGCTCGGTCTCCGTCAATGTGTGAGCACCGAGCGTTAACAGCCGGCTCGTCGGATCGTGACTCATAGTGACTCCTCGGGGGTAAGACGCGTATTCTGTCGGCTGTTATTGGCAGTGCGATCAGACAGGGAGCGCAAGTGGCGTACGTTTTGTCCCAGCGTCGAGTGATTCTCGGCATCACCGGTGGAATTGCGGCCTACAAGGCGGCAGAGCTCGCGCGTTCCTTGTCCAAAGCCGGCGCTCAAGTGCAGGTAGTCATGACCGATGCCGCCAAAGCCTTTGTCACGCCCCTGACCCTTCAAGCGCTAACGGGCATGCCCGTGCGCGATGCCATGACTTGCTCAATCCGACTTGTTGCCAACCGATTCTGTAAATAGTCCCGCACTTGATCGGCGCAGCTCAACGGTGTACCCGTCAGTTGTTTGTGTAACCAATCCTTCTTGAGCTGCTCCCAAGCCTGCACCCACACCCATCGATCCCGTGGAATCAATCCGACCTCACCCTGGAACTCAAACCGGCGCAATCGATCCAGCAGCTCGGGCTCAAGCGGACCAAACACCAACTCAACCAGCTCGGTCTCCGTCAATGTGTGAGCACCGAGCGTTAACAGCCGGCTCGTCGGATCGTGACTCATAGTGACTCCTCGGGGGTAAGACGCGTATTCTGTCGGCTGTTATTGGCAGTGCGATCAGACAGGGAGCGCAAGTGGCGTACGTTTTGTCCCAGCGTCGAGTGATTCTCGGCATCACCGGTGGAATTGCGGCCTACAAGGCGGCAGAGCTCGCGCGTTCCTTGTCCAAAGCCGGCGCTCAAGTGCAGGTAGTCATGACCGATGCCGCCAAAGCCTTTGTCACGCCCCTGACCCTTCAAGCGCTAACGGGCATGCCCGTGCGCGATAGCTTGCTGGACCCTGAAGCCGAGGCCGGGATGGGCCACATTGAGCTGGCCCGTTGGGCCGAACTTATACTGATCGCACCGGCCACCGCCGATTGCCTGGCACGATTGGCCAGCGGTCGGGGCGATGATCTGTTAACCACTTTGGTACTCGCGACTCCAGCACCGGTGCATTTGGCCCCTGCGATGAACCAGCAGATGTGGGCGCAGGCCAGCACTCAAGACAACCTGGCCACGCTCACTGAACGTGGCTTTGTGATCCACGGCCCAGAATCCGGCGATCAAGCCTGTGGCGACGTCGGGTTCGGCCGCATGAGCGAGCCTGAGGCATTACAAAGGGCGGTCGAATCGGCCTTGGCCCCACGGGCCCTGGAAGGCAAATCCATCACCATCACTGCAGGCCCAACCCAAGAAGCCATCGATCCGGTTCGCTACTTATCCAATCACTCTTCAGGAAAGATGGGCTATGCGCTAGCTGAGGCGGCACGGGATTTAGGGGCACGGGTCACCTTAATCAGTGGACCCACCGCCTTGCCCTGCCCAGAAAGGGTCCAACGCATCAAGGTGGTTAGCGCCCAGGAGATGCTCGAAGCCAGTTTGGCCCATCTACCCAGCGACGCCTTTATCGGCTGCGCGGCGGTGGCCGATTACCGACCAGTCAGTCCGGCAGAGCAAAAATTGAAGAAAGGGCAAAACGATTTATCGCAGATCAAGCTGATTCAGAACCCAGACATCATTGCCACCATCGCTCAGTCAGACAGACGACCTAAACGAGTTATTGGATTCGCCGCCGAAACTCAGGACGCTTTGGCCTATGGCCAAAAAAAGCTGGCTGAAAAAGGTCTGGATGCCATCTTGGTAAACACCGTGGGCGATGGGCAGGCGTTTGGTGCCGATCACAATGCGCTGCATTGGTGTGATGCCGCCGGTTGTGTAGACCTAGGCCGCGCCAGCAAGCGCGTATTAGCCGAGACCCTATTTCAAACCCTAATTAAGCGAACGCCCTTATGAAACTGAACGCAAAAATCTTGGACCCGCGCCTGGGTCGTGATTTCCCACTACCGGAACCCGCAACCGCAGGCAGTGCCGGTGTCGACCTACGAGCCATGATTGATGAACCCATTACCTTGGCGCCGGGCGAGCGACAGCTGCTACCCACCGGTTTATCCATTCACATCGCAGATCCGGGCTGGTGCGCAATGCTGATGCCGCGCTCTGGGCAAGGTCACAAACGTGGACTGATCCTAGGCAATACCATTGGACTGATTGACTCGGACTATCAGGGTCCCCTCATGGTCAGTCTGTGGAATCGTGGACAGGAGCCGCAGACGGTCGAGATAGGCGAGCGAATCGCCCAAATGGTGCTGGTTCCGGTGACGTTACCCCAATTCAACTGGGTCGAGGATTACGAGCAAGAAAGCGACCGCGGCGCAGGCGGCTACGGCAGCTCGGGCACCTTGTAGTCTGACCAAGCTGGACTACGCTTAAGTCTCAACGAGTTGGGATGTGTTTCGTGGTTGCACGCTTGGTTTTATTTGCCGGAGCTATCGTCGGGCTGACACTGTGGATCGCCGGTCTGATCGGTTATTTGGCGCCTCAAGAACAGGAGCAAATTCGTCAAGCTCAGGCGAAAATCGTGCTCGAGCGCTTAGTGAGTTTGGTCGACGCTCAAACCGAACAACTCGAAAGACTGGCGACCTCGGCCGCAAATCGGCCTGGCTTGGGCGACGCACTGATTCGCGGTCTGCCTGAAATCCAACGGCTCGCTCTAGAAGCCGATTTTTCTTTACTGCTACCCGGCGGGATAGCCACGCGAATTTATCAGCTTGGGGAAGCCGAGCTTGAACCCGATGCGGCCATGCCGATTACTTTTGCCACCTTGGATTTAATTGAGCGCGTCGAAAGCGGCGATGTGCCACCGGCTGAAAGTTTTGTTCAAGGCGATCAGCGTCTGTTGCGATTGGCCCGACCGATCAAAAAAGACGATCAAATTGTCGGCACCTTGGTCATCGTTACCGACCAAGAATTGACCCTAACCCCACTGTCGAGCGCGACTGGGCTCGGCAGGG
>JAAXJV010000161.1:1954-4931 GCA_012269655.1 Pseudomonadales bacterium | reverse complement strand
GTGGTCAGCAGGCTCTAGGGGGGTGTCACAGATCGGGCATTTTAGACGCATGCCTTAGTGTAACATTCTGCTAAGGTGCATCATGAGTAAAACAAAGGGATTAACCACGCGTGTTGATTAATTGTGATTTGGGTGAGGGTTTTGGGGCCTGGACAATGGCGCCGGACAAAGCGCTCATGCCTCACATTCAAATGGCCAATTTAGCCTGTGGGTTTCATGCCGGGGATGCGGAGATCATGGCCCAGCGGGTGGACTGGGCATTGGCCCAGGGTGTTCGCATCGGCGCACACGTGAGCTACCCCGACTTAGCGGGATTCGGTCGCCGGGCATTACCTTCGTCCAGTGAGCAGGTCGTTCAATGGTGTCAGTATCAATACGGCGCCTTGCATGCGATGACCTATGCGCGCCGCGGTATTGTCGAATACGTCAAGCCTCATGGAGCGTTGTACCACCGGCTTCATCAAGACCTGCCAACGCTTGAATTGCTTTGCCAGAGCATGCGTGAGTGGCCTGGCCAACCCAATTTGATGCTGATGGCAGGGCCTGCGGGACAACAAGCCATCGAGTGTGCCAAAGCCGCGGGCATTTTCGTAATCAAAGAGGCCTTTGCCGATCGTGCGTATGAGTCCGATGGGCGTTTGCGCAGCCGTGAATTGCCGGGGGCAGTGTTAACCGATTGGGAGTCGATTGAAGCACAAGCCGATGGTATCCGGGCTGGCAAGCTGGAACTCAGCGACGGTCAGAGTCTATCGATCGAAGCCAATACTCTCTGCATACACAGCGATTCTCCCGGTGCATTGGAGATGGCCCAGCGCTTGAATGCTTGGAGTACTCAGAGTCTGTGAAGCTGGGTGGCCATCGGGGATCTGGGATCAGTGATCAGCCTCACCATCCGCGTCCCTCGACTTGGCAAGAAAACTCAACAGTGTCGATTGATCAGGCTTTTGCCATGGGGGCGGATTTTGTAGAGCTCGATTGGGTCTGGGATGGGCAAGGGCAGGGCTGGATCTGTCATTCAATGGCACTCGAGCAGCATTTCCCCGAGCAACAAGGCTTTCTAGACCAACTGCCCACGCAAGCAGTCGCTAAACTTCGTGGCTTTTTGGGTGAACCCCTACTGAGTTTAGAGGATGCCATTCTCTACTACGGTCATCGTGCAGTGAATCTAGAGATTAAGGGCCTCAAAGGGTGCCAGCGCGAACGGGTCAGTTTTCTCCAACAAGCCTGCCCCAAATATTGGCCTTCAAACTGGTGGTTATCTAGTTTTGATCCGCTCGATTTACTCGAAGCAGAGGACCGTTGGCCGAATCTACAAGTAGCTCTGTTGTCGGCGGAACGAGGCGCGTCTGGGAATCAATATTTAGACTCAACCCCCTATTTAAGCGGTGCTCAAGCCTTGGATGTCTTGGAAGCGCATTCAGACTGGTGGTGGCACCCAGAAATCACTGATCGGCCCGACGCGCAACGTTATCAAATTGGATGGTCGCTAGATGGCGAGCAGGAACATCGGCATAGCCTCAAAGGGTTGCAAGGTTTAATCACAGATCATCTGGATGACTGGTTCAAGACAGGGTAAATTTGCGCACTCATAATTCGGGGTCGATCTGGATGCAACCACAATTTGCAGTGTTGGGTGACGCCAAGCAATGGCGATGGTTTAGTCACCCGCTGGAACGAATCAAAGCTGCTTCTAACACGCCTCTAGCGGACACCTGGAACCAGATTCAATCTGCTTCGGAACGCCATCCAGTCACCTTTACTATCGACTACGAAACCTCGGTCAGTGGTTATCTGGGTGGTTCGAAGCGTGGTTTAGAAGCGGTTGTTTGGGGCAAATACGAAACGCTCAGTGATAACGAGTTATTTAGCCGTCTGCCAGATCCGGCCAAGCAATGGAGCTGGGAGCTGGAGTGTGATGCGTCCACTTGGGTAGACCGAATAGGGCAATTGAAAGCCTATTTAGAGGCTGGCGATTGCTATCAGGGTAACTTAACGATCCGTGGGCGAGGGCATTGTGATGCTACGCCAGAAGCGTTATGGCGAGCCCTGATTGAGCGCCAACGAGTCCCTTATGCCGCGCTTATGCCATTCCAGGGCGGGGCAGCCATCAGTTTGTCACCTGAGCTGCTGTGGTCAGTGGCTGGCGAAAAGATTGAATGCCAGCCTATGAAAGGGACAATCGGTCTAGGCCAATCGCCGGCGCAAACCCAAGAATTGGCTAAATGGTTGAGCCAGGACCCCAAAAATCGTGCTGAAAATCTGATGATCTTGGACCTGATTCGCAACGACCTAGGCCGAATTGCTCAGCCGGGCAGTGTTTCGGTGCCCGAGAGCTTTGTCGTTCGCCGTTATCAGACACTGCAGCAGATGGTGTCGACGGTGACCGCTCAATTATCTACCGCGCGACTAGCTGATTGGGCCGAGGCGTTAATGCCCTATGGCTCGATTACCGGCGCCCCGAAAAAGCGCGCCATAGAAGTGCTGGAGCGGTTAGAGCTATCGTCTCGTGGGCTTTATACTGGGTCTTGCGGCTTCATCTATCGGGGAGAGTCGATAGCGAACGTCGCGATCCGAACCGCGACCTTGCAGGAGGGCGTTCTGGAATTTGGTGTCGGCGGTGGCATTACCCTGGATTCCGATCCCATGGATGAATGGCGAGAGGTTCAGTTGAAGGCGCGTTTTATCTCGCCGCCATAAAGGCAGTTAAGTCCTCGATCGGCATGGGTCGTGCGAAATGAAATCCTTGCAAATTTTGACATCCTTGTTGGGCCAACAGGTCTTGTTGCCAGGCTTCCTCAACCCCTTCAGCAACCACCGTCATACCGAGATCTTGGGCTAAACGTAATAGATGCGCCAATACCAGAGGACGTTGCTTGTCATCCTTTGACTGTGGCAATAACGATCGATCCAGTTTCAGTTCGTTGAATTGAATTTGCCCCATTCGAGCCAGTGAAGAATCGCCGACGCCAAAATCATC
>JAAXJV010000161.1:0-1854 GCA_012269655.1 Pseudomonadales bacterium | reverse complement strand
TTTTGTTGTTCAAAGGTGTCCAAAAATGCGTCGGGGCTAAGTAGGCCAAGTTCAGGATGTTCCCAACGGACCAGTGCCTCGACGGCGCAGATGTGGCCAGTTTTGAGGTTTAACTGGGGCTGGTAATGAACCATCAGCTCCTTATTGGTAAAGGCTTTATATGCCGTTCGAGAAATCAGCGTTTCGCGGCGATTGGCTTCGGCAATGTCTTCGTTGTAGTACTGAAAGGCTACACCCTGGCGTTCGGCTGACATGGCGGCTAACTCTGCATGCTTGCAAAGAATATCCAAGCGTTGGCCGTGCCTGGGGTTACGCGCAATCCCCATCACCACACGAATTTCGCAGTTGCCGTATTCCAAATGTGCGGTTTGTGATAGCTGACTGTGTAACTGCTCGGCAAATTCATCGCCAGCTATTACATCCGCTGTGTAGAGCATGAATACGTCATGGCTCAGTCGGAAACATTGCTCGGCCGGCGCATTCAATGTCAGGCGGCCTCCCATGGTCTGAACAACGATGTCCGCATTTCGAGACCCCATCCGCTCGGTGATTTGATTCAGGTTACTGACCTTGATGTACACGCATAGTTGAGGGGCGTCTGAGTCTAAAGCCGGCATACTGTGCCAGGCGCTACGCGTCATTAAGCCGCTAAGTGAGTCTCGGCCTTCGATCCAGGCGAGTTGGCGTTGCAGAAAATGCAACTCTTCTCGGTTGTTGCTGAAACTTGGCGGTATAGCAATCCAGGCTTCTGACTCGGACAGTCTGAAACACTGCCAGTTTTTAATTCGAAGGTGAGTCTGCGCGCGCGCCAAGGCTTTGCAAAGCGCGTCAGGTAATTGAGCCTCAGGGGGGCAGTAGTGCACGGTACCCTCGGTACCCACCAAAGCCAGTCCGGACTTTATACAACTGGCCTTGAGGCCTTCCAAACTCATGTCATGAGTATAGAAGGTTTTGCGGATTACGCGACGCCGTTAAATTTCGACCAAGAGACCGCCATCACAACAAAACTGAGCAAAAATCCAATGCTACAGAGTCGGAAAACACCGCCGCGATCCTGGCACTTTAAAATTTGCGGACGGGCCATGCCGACCAAAAAAGCCAAAATCCAAAGGGCGCAGGCAATATAGCCTAGCCCATTCAATGTTTCCCAAAGTGCTGCGGTCATGCTTTTTTCTCTGCCCGTGCCAACCAAAATGCCAGTCCAACAATCAGGACTAACAACCCGGCGGCGATCATCCAGAACCATTGGGTGAGGGTCAAACCATCATTAGTCTGAATGGACGTGTCGATGGTGGGGGCAGGGCTGTTCTCTTTGGATTCGATAGCAGGCAGGCTGGCTGGCGCTTCAAAGCTTTGAATTTTCTGCGTGGTGCCCGACTCCAGAGCGATCGGTACCTGGGGTTCGATAACTTGAATCATCCGCGATAAACCACGGGTGAAGTCATCACCTTTGGCCAAAATCTCTAATTGATAGGTGCCGGGCTCACTCAGCTCGACTGGCGCAGAATAGCGATTCTTTTGCTGCTCGAAACTTAAAGGAATTTGATCCGTGTCGGATTCCATTCGTCCGGAAATTTCAATCTGGATGCTGGTGTCAAGCGGCGATTTGTTGCGATTGAATGTCACTACCGCATTTAAGGGCTGTCCGCTTTCGATGGTGCTCGGCCAGGATTCCAGTAGCATTTCAATTTCAGAATCCGCCAGAACCCGATTGATTGGCACGTCATTGGCCGCCTTCCACTCGCCAGCGTCGGGGTTGGTAATTTGATAAAGCTGGAAACCGTCGGCCTCCTGATATTCGACACCCGCCGGCAGGTTGTCTGGAGTGATCACAGTCCCATCCGGAGCCAGCAA
>JAAXJV010000240.1 GCA_012269655.1 Pseudomonadales bacterium | reverse complement strand
CCGAGGTTCAAGCGCTGTTGTCCAAGCGTCGCTGCGGCAAGTGCAACAGCACGATGGAATCGTTTCTAGTTGATACGTCGAGGAAGCTGCATGTTTGCGGCAACAATCCGGATTGCGACGGGTTTGAAGTCGAGCAGGGTAGCTTCAAGATCAAAGGCTATGACGGGCCCAGTCTGGAGTGCGATAAATGCGCCAGTGAGATGCAGTTAAAGAGCGGGCGTTTCGGCAAGTATTTCGGTTGCACCAACGAAACCTGTAAGAACACACGGAAGCTACTCAAGAACGGTCAGCCTGCCCCACCGAAGATGGATCCGGTCCAAATGCCGGACTTGAAGTGTCGCAAGGTTGACGATCATTACGTATTGCGTGACGGGGCCACCGGTTTGTTCTTGGCGGCATCAGGCTTTCCCAAGAATCGTGAGACTCGAGCGCCGTTGTTGCACGAAATTCGTGGCATCAAAGACCAACTGCCCGAGAAATATCATTTCTTGTTCAGCGGGCCGGATCAGGATCCAGAGGGCAATCCGACACTGATCCGTTGGAGTCGCAAGACCGCCGAGATGTATCTGGGCAGCGAGATCGATGGCAAGGCCAGTAAGTGGAAGCAGTTCTACAAAAATGGTCGCTGGATGGATGAGGCTAAACCTGTAAAAGCATGAAGCTCCAGCAGGTGAATGCCGCGCTCTATTTGGCTCAGATCCAAGGGACGAGCCATCAAAAAGCGGCCAAAGACGAGCGATTGAGTTTTGAGCGGGCCGCGCTTTGGTATTTGAACCAGGCCCAGGACGAACTCATATACGCGTTGCGTGAGCATCATGGCTTACGTGGGCGGGCAGACGAGACCCAGACACTGAAAGAATTAGCGGCGAGAGACTTACCCAGTGCAGCGGGTGAGCAAATCTTGGCCTGGCCTTATTGGGGCGCCTGCCGCAAGGCGTTCGCGCCAACTTCACAGGCCTCCGGGGCTACATTGATAAACGCCGTAGACGATGATCAGGGGCTGATTGAACAAGCCATGCAGAGCGGTTATCTGGACTGGGTTGACTCGTTATCGGCGCTTTGCCAATCCCTGCAAAGCGCATACGCCGAATTTTAGAGGCGAATCAGGCCCAGCATGTGGCCTTCAATTTGGAAGTCGTCCTCGGGACCCACTTCGATAGGATCGTACGCCGGATTTTCCGCGATCAGCTTTATGTTGTTGCCCGCTTTTTCGAAGCGTTTAACCGTGACGTCATCATTGACTCGAGCCACAACGATATCGCCATTGCTGGCGGTTTGAGTCGCCAAAACCCCCAGAATGTCACCATCCATAATGCCGATGCCGGTCATGCTGTCACCCTGGACGCGCAACAAGTAGTCCGGCGCTTGGCGGAATAGGTCTTTGGGAAAGTCGATGGTGGCTTCGATATTGGCTTCGGAACTGATCGGTAGGCCGGCTGCGACTTTACCAATCAAAGGCGTGCCCTCGGTGTCATCAATCAACAGACGTATGCCACGCGAAGCTCCACGGGTTAATTCTATATATTCCTTGCGCGCGAGTGCTTTGAGGTGCTCTTCGGCCGCGTTTGCGCTCTTGAAACCAAGATCACGTGCCAATTCCGCCCGTGTGGGTGGAACGCCATGCAAATCCATGTGCTTACGAATTTGGTCGTAGACTCGTTGCTGTCCTGGGCTAAGGGGTTGCATCTGGCGTCCTCTGGTCTGTAGATAACGCCAGTATGCCTTTTTATACAGCCTCTGGGAAGCGTTCACCTAGAACCAAGAATTCCATTAGGGCTTTTTGTGCGTGTAGGCGATTACCCGCCTCGTCGAAAACCTTGGATCTAGGGTCGTCGAGGATAGTCTCGTTGACCTCTTCGCCCCGATGCGCTGGCAAACAATGCAGGAAAATCACGTCTGGGTGCGCGGCATCCAGCATCGCTTCAGTGACCTGATAATCCGCGAAGGCCTTTTCACGAATCTTTTGTTCTTCTTCCTGTCCCATCGATGCCCAAACATCGGTCGTCACGCAGTGAGCCCCTTGTACCGCAAGCATGGGATCTCGCTCGATTCGACAGCAATCTGAATAGGCTTCCAGCAACGCCGGATCGGGGTCATAACCTTCGGGGCCGGACAGGACCAATTGAAAGCCCATGACGCGTGCGGCGTCCATCCAACTGGCCGCCATGTTGTTGCCGTCACCAATCCAGGCCACGGTTTTTCCTTCGATCGGTCCCACGTGCTCTTCAAAGCACTGGATGTCTGCGAGGATCTGGCATGGGTGGTGATCATCGGTGAGTGCATTGATGACGGGAATAGAGCTGAATTGAGCAAAGCGTTCGACCATGGCATGGTCGTAAGCACGAATCATGACCAGATCAATCATTTCGGAAAACACTCTGGCGGTGTCTTCAACCGGCTCGCCGCGTCCCAGTTGCGTGTCTCGAGGTGACAGGAACAGACCTGTGCCGCCTAACTGAAAGATGCCAGCTTCAAAGCTTACTCGGGTCCGGGTTGAGGATTTCTCAAACACCATTCCGAGTGTCTTGCCTGCTAGGGTCGGGTGGCGAACGCCGGTTTTCTGTTCGCGCTTAAGGGTGTCAGCCCGGCGCAAGACCGCTTGGATTTCAGATTTGGATAAATCATTAAAGCGAAGGAAGTGACGAGGCGAATTCAACTTGCTTTCCTGCCGAAAAACGACCGAATATACCGCCCGCGTTAGCCAATGCAAGTCCTACCCTTGTTTGAACTGCGTTTGGCCCAACTAACTCGAGACCGAAACTATAGGGATTAGACATGTCAGATACCGTTGACACCATCAAACAACAAATCGCCGAAAACCCTGTTCTGCTTTACATGAAAGGCGACCCTCGTGGCCCAAAATGTGGGTTCTCTGCGCAGACGGTTCAGGCCGTCATGGCGTGTGAACGCCCCTTTGCCTACGTTGATGTGTTGGAGCACCCTGAGATTCGTCAGACCTTACCCGGTTACGCGCAATGGCCGACATTTCCTCAATTGTGGGTAAATGGTGAGTTGGTTGGCGGTTGTGACATCGTGGTTGAGATGTACCAGAACGGCGAACTGAAGCAGTTGATTCAGGACACCGTTCCGGCTGAGTAATTAACTGCGTTTCAACGCAGACATTAGCGCCCGCAAGGCAGCAGGGCGAACCGGTTTATTCATAATCCGTGCGCCTGCCGCCGTTGCCTTGTCGGCAGTTTCCTCGGTTCGATCCGCAGTGAGCAGGATCGACGCTGGGGATGAATCTAAGGTGGCTTTGACCGCGTCCAACACATCCAGCCCAGTCACGTCGTTGTCTAGGTGGTAATCCAGGATCAGAAGGTCTGGCGCTCCAGACGCCTTGATACTGTCTAGGACGGCCTCTTGGTCGGCACAACATCGGACCTGACAGCCCCAGTCACCGAGCAACTTCGCCATTCCCTCGAGGATCATGGGCTCGTTATCCACACACAGCACGTCCAGGCCTGCCAAGCTGGCTTTGCTTCGGCGTCCGAGGCGATTTACGGGCTTCGGTGCGGCGCGTTCCTGTGTTAAAGGCAAGGAGAGGCTAAAGACCGTGCCTTTGTTTTCCTGGGATCGCAGATCCAATTCGGCGCCGATCAGTCGGGCCAGCCGGATAGAGATTGATAAGCCTAGTCCCATGCCTTTGTCGTGTTGGGCCCGACCCGATTCCAGTCGTGCAAACTCTTCAAATACGCGTGACTGATCGCGCTCTGGGATACCAATGCCCGAATCCCAGACTTGTACAGTCACTTTGTCAGGGCCGATTCGAGCTCCCATCAAGACCCCACCTTGGCGGGTATAGCGCAGGGCGTTAGACAAGAAGTTCTGCAGGATCCGGCGCAGCATTAGTGGATCGGCAATAACCCAGGCTTCACGGGGGCGTGCGCTTAGTTTTATGCCTTTCTCAAGAGCCAGTGCGCTGAATTCAACCTTTAGCGTGGACATGATGTCGAGTAGATTCACCGGCTGTAGATTAGGTTTAGTCGCGCCGGCATCCAATTTAGATATTTCAAGCAATGTTCCGAGCAATTCCTCGGCATTATCTAACGAGCTATCCAAATTCTGAGCCAGCGTCTCAGCCTCGCCAGTGAGTCTATTTTGCAATGCGCTGGTGAACAGGCGGGCCGCATTCAACGGTTGCATCAAATCGTGGCTGGCGGCCGCCAAGAATCGAGTTTTCGAAAGGTTGGCCTGCTCGGCCTCTTGCTTAGCCTGTTGTAGCTGTGTCTCGGTCAGTGCACGGATTTGGTTCTCGCGCATCAACTGCGAGTTCACTTGACTGATTTCTTGGGTGCGTTGCGCGACTCGCTCTTCGAGCGTTTCGTTGGCTTCTTTGAGTTGGATTTCTGCTTCGCGCCGCTGGGTGATGTCTTGATACATAATGAAGACACCAATGACGTGTTCATCTTTTGTGTGCGGTGTGTAAATTGCCTCGTAATGATGCGCATGGCCTTGATATTCGATCATCAGCTCAAAGCTGGAAGACTGGCCTTTGAGCGCGCGTTCGATATGAGGTTGCCGCTGCTTGTACTCGTGCTCAGAGAATATCTCCCAGGTGTAGCGGCCTAAGATGGTCTCGCGCGGCATACCCATGATGTTTTCGAATGCTTGGTTCACGAATAACACCCGACAATCGTTATCTAGGTACGACAGCATGCTCGGCAAACTGTCCGTATACAGGCGGATATTGGCTTCTGACGCCTGCAAAGCCTGTTCATTGTGCTTGAGCTCGGTGATGTCATAGAAGCTCGTTACAAAGCCGCCGTCTGGCATGGGGTTTCCGCTGATCTCGATCACGGTGCCATTAGGTAAATAGGTGATTCGCCGATGACTTCGACCTGAGTCCAGGTGGTCCAGTCTCCGCTTAACCTGAATATCCACATTGCCTTCGCCAAAGAAGTTTCGTTCTGCGTTGTAGCGGATGAGGTCTGCAATCGGGCGTCCGACTTGCAACAGTTCCTCATCGTACTCAAAGATTTGTTGGTATCGCCGGTTCCAAGCGACCAATCTTAATTGCGCGTCGA
>JAAXJV010000003.1 GCA_012269655.1 Pseudomonadales bacterium | reverse complement strand
TGGCGACCGTACTCCGGATCAGCAGCGCCAGGACCTGAAAGATGGCATGGAAAAACGTGTAATCGAGGCCCTTAAATGAATTTTCTGCTCACAAGTCCCGAAGGCTTTGTCGGAATCGCCGCCAACATCACCGCCATGATGATCTTTTTTTCCATCATCTTGGCCACCGTTCGATTGATTCGCGGCCCTTCGCTGTCAGATCGAGTGGTAGCACTGGATTTGATCAGTATTTTATTGGTGGCCTTTCTGGTGGTCTTTGCGTTTGCCAGCTCTGTCCAAGCTTATTTAGATGCCGCCTTAGCCCTCGCCCTCGTGGGCTTTCTAGGGACCGTGGCCTTTGCTCGGTTGATCAACCAGGAAGGCGATATTGAGGACGATGCATGATTGATATCGCTGCAAGCCTCGTCTTATTGATTGGCGGCGCCTTTTGCCTAATTGCGGCCTTGGGCGTAGTCCGTATGCCCGACGTATTCATGCGCATGCATGCGTCGACCAAGGCTGGCACCTTGGGTGTCGGGCTCATTGGTTTTGCGACGGCCCTGCTGGTGTCCCAAACAGGTTTTGTCCTCAAGGCAGTCGTCATTGTTGCCTTTATCATCATAACCGCCCCCATCGGATCACACTTGCTGGGCCGAGCGGCTTTCCGCGCCGACACCAAGGTGTTCCAAGCCACCACAGAAGACGACGAAGTCGCCCGGTTTCGTGATCCTGATTGACCCAGATCAAACCCTAGTTTTCTGTCATTGATATAGGTCAAGGCGCCTCGCAGACAGCCTCCTAAAGTAAGGGAGCAAAACGGAGGAGCCGCTTATGTTGGGATTAGATCTAGAAACCTGGAATGTACTTTGGCCCAGCCTTCTGGGCGTGGGCGTTATCACCGCCGCGATGGTTTGGGCAGGCATGGTTGCCTTAAAAAAGGTTAAGACAAACGCCTGAACGCTTCCAAGACTTGCGCTGGGCTTGCATGCTGTGGATCCAACGCAATACTGGTCGGAGACAACTTAGGCCAGCTACGCAGCCACGTCAGCTGACGCTTAGCCAGTTGGCGTGTGGCAGCGACGCCTTTCTCGACAAAACCATCGCGCTCTATAGCACCAGACAAGTATTCGATGCCTTGGCGATAACCGACCGACATCATCGAGGTCAGCTCGGGTTTAAAGTGCACACTGGCCATCAAGCTGTGCAATTCGGCTTCAAACCCTTGGGCGAGCATCTGCTCAAAGCGTTGCTCGATTCGCTGATGCAACCAGGCCCGGTCCTCGGGTATCAGCATGATGCACTTTAACTTGAACAAGGGCTCGGGCGCGCGAGCATGAAAACTCGACAGTGGCTGCCCCGTGAGCTGGAACACTTCCAGCGCGCGTTCAATTCGACTCGAATGATTGGGGTGCAATCGGGCCGCGGTGGCCGGATCGCAATGCGCGAGCTTCGCGTGCAAGGCAGGCCATCCCTCTTTTTTAGCCTCAGCCCGAAGCTGCTCACGCAGCTTAGCATTGGCCTCGGGCAAGCCTGAATCCAACTCAATCAAGGACTTGTAATACATCTGGGTTCCGCCAACCAACAGCGGTGTTTTCCCGCGCTCTAGAATCTGCGCAACCACTTTCTGGCAATCCGCGCGAAAATCGCCCGCGCTGTAGGTTTCCCAAAACTCACGTAGGTCGATTAAGTGATGCGGCGGCTCATCAGCCGTGGGCTTGGCGCTGCCGATGTCCAGCCCGCGATACACTAAAACACTGTCGACTGACACCAGCTCAAATTGACCGCTTTCATATAAAGCGCTGGCGAAAGCCGTTTTCCCGCCAGCGGTAGGCCCCATCAGCGCCCAAACTTCAGGCTTATCGGCCACGTAGAAATAACCGATCCAACTCGGCCAAGGATAACGCCGTCCAGGTTGGGCGGCCGTGGTTGCATTGCCCGCTACGCTCGGTCCGCTCCATATCACGCAGCAGTGCGTTCATCTCTGGAATGCTGAGTTTCCGGTTAGCCCGCACACTGCCGTGACAGGCCATGGTGCCCAAGAGCTCATCCCGCCGGGCTAATATCCGTTCACTGGATCCGAATTCGGCCAAGTCCGAGAGTACATCTCGAACCAAAGCATCGGCCGCGGCGTCTGCCAGTAGTGCCGGCACTGCTCGCACTGCAAGCGTTTCAGGTCCGATCCGATCGATCTCGAAACCAAAATTCTCAAAGGTGTCTCGACGCTCATCCGCCAACTCGGCTTCACGTTCCGATAGGGTCATGGTGACCGGCAGCAACAACGGACGAGACACCAGTCGCTGTCCGTCATGCGCGTTCTTTAAAGCTTCGTAAGTGATCCGCTCGTGGGCGGCATGGGTGTCCACCAGCACCAGGCCCTCTGCATTTTGCGCCAGGATATAAATGCCGTGCAATTGAGCAATCGCGTAACCCAATGGAGGCGCTTCAGTTTCATCACGCTCAGGCAAAGGCGCCGCCAAGGCTTGCAACCCTTGCAACTGATCGGCCACCTGCATAGGCGCTCGAGGCTGCCAAGGCGCTGCTGATGAAGTGAAATCGGGCTGAGATACAGCCGAGCGGTCAGACAAGCTCAGCCCCACTTGATCTTGGATCTGTGGGGGTGCAAAAACCTGCGCGCCGGTGGGCGCACTCAGCGCACCCGGCAGACTTTCAGCTGAAGCACCCGGTGCGGGTCCCGTGTCCGGACGAACCTCTGCCAGCAAGCGATGCAACGAACGGAACAGAAAGTCATGGACCAAACGCTGATCTCTGAATCGAACTTCATGCTTGGTCGGATGCACATTGACATCCACCGCAATGGGATCCAACTCTAGATACAGCACATAGGCTGGATGGCGCTGGCCGTACATGACATCGCGATAAGCCTGACGAATCGCATGGGCCACCAAGCGGTCTTTAACCACGCGACCATTCACAAAGAGATACTGCAGATCCGGTTGCGAGCGGCTAAAGGTCGGTGCAGCAACCCAGCCTCGCAAACTCAGCCCGGTGGCTTCAGTTTCGATCTCCAGTGCCGAATCCATGAAAGGCTGACCGACCAATTTGGCAATGCGCGCCGCTCGGGCCGCAGGCGTCGCCGCTTGAGGCAGTTGCCAGTGCACCTTGCCGTCGTGCACCCATTCAAAGCCCACGTCGAAACGGCTCATGGCCTGACGGCTAATCGCCATCTGAATGTGGTTCTGCTCGGTTTTTTCTGTCTTTAGAAACTTACGACGGGCCGGAGTGTTAAAAAACAAATCTCTGATCTCTAACGTTGTCCCCCGACTACGCGGTGCCGGCCGGACTGCTGCGGTCATGTCTCGCCCCTCGGCCTCGACACAAAAACCGTCTTCACCTTCGACCGCGCTGGTCAAATTCAGGCGAGATACCGACGCAATACTGGCCAGCGCTTCACCTCGGAAACCGAGTGTTGCGACCCCTTCTAAATCATCCAGATCTTGAATTTTACTGGTGGCATGACGAGCCAATGCCAGCGGCAATTGCTCCATTGGAATGCCATGCCCGTCGTCGGCTATGCTCAGTCGCGCGATTCCTCCGCGCTCGGCTTCAATCCGAATCCGTGTGGCACCGGCGTCGAGGCTATTCTCGATCAGTTCTTTGACGACACTCGCGGGCCGCTCAACCACTTCGCCTGCGGCGATTTGGTTGGCCAAACGCTGGGAAAGAACCTGAATCGTACTCATGAGCCCGGGATAATCAGGCGCTGGCCGATACGAATGTTGTCGCTACTGAGGTTGTTGGCTCGGCGCAGGCGATCCAGACTGACGCCGTTGTTTGCAGCGATCTTAGACAGATTGTCGCCTTTTTTAACCGTGTAGCTGCGTGCCGCCGTTGAGGCCCCTTCGCCTCGGGTCTGTACATAGAGCTGGGTATTGGGCGGGGGAGACGCTTCGAAGTAGCGAACAATGCCGCGACGAATGGCCTGAGCTACCTTTTTCTGTTCGCTGGCCTTGGTCAGACGAGCGACATCCTGGTCGTTAGACAAAAACCCTAACTCCACCAGCAAGCTAGGAATATCTGGACTGCGCAGCACGACAAAGTTCGCTTGCTCTAACTGGCGGCGATGCATGCGAGCCACGCCCTTCATTTCGGCAATCACCTTAGTTCCGGCCTGCTTGGAGATTCGAATCGCGCTGTCCATCGACATGTTGAGCAAGACGCGGCGAATGTCTTCTTCGACATCGCCCAAATCGACCCCATGGGATAAATCCACTGCGTTCTCACGCTTAGCTAACCAGCGTGCAGTCTCGGAAGTGGCGCCGCGCAAACTCAGTGCATATACACCACCGCCGTAGACCCTGCGGTCTTTTGGAAAGGAATCCGCATGCAAGCTGACGAAGAAGTCGGCATTTTTTTCACGGGCAATTTGAGGGCGCCGCGCGAGCGGAATAAAGGTGTCCCCGCTTCGAGTCAGGACTCCCTGAAAACCGGGAATGGCGTCAAACTCGCCCTTTAGGCGTTTGGCGATTTCCAACACGACATTTTTTTCACGTACCCCACCACGACCCAGCGCACCGGGGTCTTTACCGCCGTGGCCTGGATCAATGGCCACGATAATGTCGCGCAATGGCGCCTGCGGGGCGGGCGTGTCAGCTTTCGATTGCACAGGCACTGCCACCGGCTCAGATTTTGACGTGGGGGCCGCTGGCGATGGCTTCTCTGGAGTACTGGCAATCGTACTGAGCAGGTCCACTACCAACCGGGCAGGACGGCCATCTTCGGCCTGCAAAGTGAAGGCTTTGGAGGGAATGTCGCCGGTGAGATCAAATACCAGACGAACGCCATCACCGCGTCTGGCGGCGCGCACGTTGGCAATTCGAGCATCGTCCAATTCAAACAGTGCAGGCGGCAACCGGGTCGAGGTGTCACGCAAATCAACGACCAATCGATCCGGCGAGCTCAGATGGAATTTTCGATACGCCACCACATCGCTGGTCTCAAGCACCAGTCGAGTGCTGTCATCTTTGGTCACAGCACGTACGTTTTCGACACTCACCTGAGCCTGTGCAGAACCGATACAAAGCAGTCCTAAGTAAACGA
>JAAXJV010000035.1 GCA_012269655.1 Pseudomonadales bacterium | reverse complement strand
GGGATGTGTTGCGATATCAGCCGGACGTGGTGGGTCGGTGACGGCCAGCCTGAGCCGCGTCACAAAGACGCCATGAAACTCGGGATCGAACACATCGAACACAACCGCGCGTTGCTGGCCCCCGGAGTGACCTTTGATGAATTGACTCACAAGGCACACGTATTGCCGCCGCAATATCAGCGACTCAAGTACGGCTGTGTTTATCACGGCGTCGGTCAGTGCGATGAGTGGCCGATGATCGCCTACCCTGACGCCCACGTACCGGGCGCCTTTGATGGTCAGCTAGAGCCCGGTATGGTGCTGTGTGTCGAAGCCTTAATCACCGAAGATGGCGGTGATTTTTCGATCAAGCTAGAGGACCAAGTGTTGATCACAGACACCGGCTACGAGCAGCTATCTAACTACCCTTGGGATCCTAAGCTGACGGCGTAGTCCGGCCGGCCAAATACGTCTGATAATCGGGTACGGGATATTCGTACTCCGTGTCGATCAGTGACGACGAGAACATAAAATCGGCACTGGCCGAATTGCATGCGACCGGGATATTCCAGACCGCTGCAATCCGCAACAGCGCTTTGATATCCGGATCATGAGGCATCTGGCTCATGGGATCCCAGAAAAACACCAACAGATCCAGTTGACCTTCAGCAATTTTTGCCCCGATCTGCTGATCGCCCCCCATGGGCCCAGACAAGTAGGCCTGAACCGGCAAATCTAAGGCTGCGCTCAATCGAGCCGCGGTCGTGCCGGTCGCAAAGAGCTGATGTGAGGATAACTGTGCTCGCTTATGCTCGCACCAGCGGATGAGTTCGGACTTTTTGGCGTCATGCGCCACCAGCGCAATACGTTTTTGCGGCTTCAATTGTCGGTTCATCCGTCCAGCCTAGGGCCAACGTCCGGCGCTGTAAACCGGCCTTAGGCCACGGCCAAATTGGCTCGAATTGCGCCGGCCACGGCATGCACCAGAGAATCTGCCATGGACCGGGGCACATAAATCTGAGCCACCGCGTCGACCACAACCACGAACACACCCACATGATGAATTTGGGTCCGCGTGGCCAGCCCGGTTTGAATCCGCGCCGAATCCAAATTGCACAAGCGTTCCATCACGCTCACCAGAGCAGATCCGGACAAGTCAAAACGCGCCCAAGCATCGGTTTGCTCGGTGGTGGCCGCCAAACCCTGCAAGTCAATTTCGGCCGCCCAATCGGGATCGCTGCGATAATCCCGCCACAGCATCCATTGATGAGGCCCCATCCAGAATGCACCCTGATCAGCACTGCCTGTGTTCTGCTCTATGCCAGGCAGCGGATAACCCATCGAGCTAAGCAGCTCGATCACGCCAGCCGTCCGCATGGCATCGGTTGAAACGGACACCAACGCACAATCATCGACCATCGTTAACCGCATGTCCCCCACCACGATGGGTTGTGTGCTGCTCGCTGGCATTTCAATCAAATTACGCACGCAAACGTTCTCCTTCAGGATCCACGAAGTGCGCACTGCACACCTCGACAATCACTTCGATGTTGTCAACAGGGCTGACCGCTTTTAACTGCTCGCCCATTCGGCTTTCGGCATCGGCCAAAAAGCCGAGTGCGATTGAGGACCCCACATGAGGACTAAATGCCGCACTGGTCAGATAACCGAGGTCGTTTTCTGCTGCGGCCTTGGCATTCAGGTTTAACAAATGCATGCCACCCATCAGCGTCTGGCTGGGATCAATCGGCTTGAAACCCACCAGCCGTCGGGTGTCATCTATCAATGCCGGGCGCCGCGACGCCACTCGCCCGATACCGTCTTTTAAATCGCTGACCATACGGCCCAAGCCCAGATTCTGGGCTGTAGCTTGACCATTGAGTTCGTTGCCTGCGGCATGGCCCTTTTCAATTCGAAGCACACCCAGTGCCTCGGTTCCATAGGGCGTGGCCTGCAGGTCCTGCCCCACTTCCAATAGGTAATTGAAAAAGTCATTGCCAAAACGAGCAGGAACCGCCAATTCGTAGGCCAACTCACCTGAAAAGGAAATACGGAACAAACGCGCTCGCAATCCATTTTTCAGACGTGTCTCGGCGCAGGCCATAAATTCAAAGGCTTCGTTCGAAACATCCATGTCGACCACACGACTCACCAAAGTCCGGCTTTGCGGCCCAGCAATCGCAAACTGAGCCCAGCCTTCTGTCGTCGAGATCATGTGCACGTCTAAATCGGGATACAGGCATTGATGCACGAACTCCATGTGCCGATAAACGCTGACCGCATTGGCGGTCGTGGTGGTGACCACGAAATGATCCTCGGCCAGTCGCGCCGCCGTGCCGTCGTCCATGGCGATGCCGTCTTCGCGCAGCATCAATCCATAGCGCGTCTTACCCACCGGCAATTTCTTAAAGCCATTGGCGTACACCAAATTTAAAAATTCGGCCGCGTCTCGGCCCTGAACATCAATCTTACCTAGAGTGGTCACGTCACAAACACCGACGCTCTGGCGCACCGCTAAAACCTCGCGATCGACTGATTGGCGCCATTGCGTTTCACTCGGCAACGGAAACCATTGGGCCCGCAACCAGTTGCCCACTTCGACAAAAACCGCGCCGCGTTGAGTGGCGGCCTGATGACTAGGCGTTAGCCGCGTGGGCTTGAAGTCTTTACCCCGGCTTCGACCGGCCAACGCACCCATAGAGACCGGCGTGTATGGCGGACGAAATACCGTGGTGCCGGTTTCAGGAATGGTTTTACCCGTGAGTTCAGCCATCACTGCCAAACCCACGACATTGGCAGTTTTGCCCTGATCCGTTGCCATACCCAGAGTGGTGTAACGCTTTAGATGCTCGACGCTAATCATGCCTTCTTGGTGGCTGAGTTTTACGTCCTTCACCGTGACATCATTTTGGAAATCGACGAAGGCCGGCGCCTTTCCAGGTACATGGAATAGCGCAACGGCATTGGATGGATCCACCGCGTCGCACTTAGGCAGCGGCAAATCGCCCTCTAGGCACTCGTTGGCCGAACGAATACAGGCATCCAGTGCGTATTGACCGTTCGCGGAACCAATCACGCTTTGCCCAGGCGGTAGAGACTTAGCAACAAAGCCATTCAGGCCATCATCCCAAACCGGTTTAGCTCCGGTATGGCAAGTCAGCTGGACGTTCGGACTCCAGCCGCCAGACACACCCAGTGCATCACAGGCAATCCACTGTCCTTGGCCATCTGATGCAGTGATCTGAATGGCTTTCAAGGCATGCCGGCCTTTGGTGTTGGTCACTTGCGCATCAACAAAATGCGGCAGATCCGTCGCCTTGGGCGTATCACGTGCGTCGACCACAGCCACCAGATTGACACCGGCCGCCTGCAGAGCGCGAGCACAGGCCAGCCCTTGTTCGTGGTTGATAAATAGGGCAACTCGCTGGCCCACTTCGACACCGTGACGAATCGCATAGGTTTGAAGCGCGCCCGCCAGCATGATCCCTGGCCGGTCGTTGTTGGGAAAGGCAATCGGCCGCTCGAGCGCGCCAGTAGCCAAAACACAGCGTACAGCGGTGATCTTCCACAGCGTCTGTTTGGGCGCATCTCGATCCGGGCTTGCCAAATGTTCCGTGTTACTGGTCACCGCGCCATAAACGCCGTGATCAAAGGTGCCAAACACAGTCGTGCGGGTCATTACACGAACGTTGGAATAGCCCGCCAGCGCGTCTTGAGCCTTTTCCAACCACTGTTGGTCTTGCTCATCCTGCAAACGGCCTCCCAAGCTGGGTTGCTCGTCACACAAAATGACTCGTTGACCTTTTTGACCGGCGATTTGCGCTGCGGCAAGGCCCGCGGCGCCACCACCCACGATCAGAACATCGCAGTGGAGAAATCCTTTGTCGTAATGACTGGGATCTGGATTGGTGGATAGGACCCCTAAACCCGCCGCCCGTCGAATCATGGGCTCATATAAAGATTCCCAGAACTTCGCCGGCCACATAAAGGTCTTGTAGTAGAACCCAGCGGCAAACATGGAACTGAGCCGGTCATTCACCGACATCAAGTCAAAACGCAGGGATGGCCAGGCACTCTGTGAGGTCGCCTTTAGGCCGTCGTACAGCTCGATGGTGGTGGCTCGAGTGTTAGGTTCGGGGTGGCCTTGGTGATGAACGGTGACCAGTGCATTAGGCTCTTCACTGCCCGCGCTGAAAATGCCTCGGGGCCGGTGATACTTAAAGCTCCTCGCTACCAACCGAACGCCATTGGCCAACAGCGCAGAGGCTAGCGTGTCACCGGGCACGCCATAGTAAGTTTGCCCATCAAAGGTAAAGCGAATACTGGGCTGAGGCCGAGTCATGATGTCGCTCCTCGTGCTGGATTGGCCAACTCTGCGCCTAAAATCTCGTGGGTCAGTGTGTCTCGAGTCACCACGAGCCAAGAGCGATCGCCCTGCTCGTGAAACCAGAGCTCCTTGTGGACTCCTCGCGGATTGTCACGGGGGTACAGATAGTCAACCATCTGAGCGTCGGCGTCGTCGGCAAATCCATCCGGTCTATTCATCAGTTGGGCATCGCCTTTGTAGACAAATTCGCTGGCATCTCGCAGACCCAACAAGGGATGTGGGATTAACATGCGCTCTCCTAGTGCAAATTCGGTTGGGCGCCCTGGCCCTTTTCGTCAATCATCGATCCATTGATAAATCGATCCAGCCGATAGGCCGTGGCCACCTTGTGGGATTGCCCCGTCGCCAACAAATGCGCAAAACAGAAACCACTGGCCGGCGTCGCTTTAAATCCGCCATAGCACCATCCACCGTTAAAGTAGAGGCCCGGTACGCCGGTTGCGTCGATGAAAGGTGATCCGTCCATCGACATATCCATCACACCACCCCACATTCTGAGTAGCCGCGCCCGGCCTAACATTGGCATCAGGGCCATACCGCCCTCGCATACGTCCTCAACCACCGGCAGATTCCCGCGGCTGGCATAGCTGTTATAGCCATCGATGTCGCCGCCAAACACGAGGCCGCCGTTGTCTGACTGACTCAAATAAAAGTGTCCGGCGCCAAAGGTGATGACACCTGGA
>JAAXJV010000183.1 GCA_012269655.1 Pseudomonadales bacterium | reverse complement strand
AGGCGTTCGCGTAGTCCTTGCGCGTAAGCTTTACCGTCAATGGTTTTTGCAGACATCAATATTCCCTAGGTACGTGGCAGTGTCACACCGGTTTGGCCCTGGTATTTGCCGCCGCGGTCTTTGTAGGTGGTTTCGCACCGCTCATCCGATTGGAAGAACAGCATCTGGGCAACACCCTCACCAGCATAAATTTTCGCCGGCAAAGTCGTGGTGTTACTGAACTCCAAGGTCACATGCCCTTCCCATTCGGGCTCAAGCGGTGTCACGTTGACAATGATACCGCAGCGGGCGTAGGTGGACTTACCCAAACACACCGTCAATACATCTTCGGGGATACGGAAATATTCAACCGTACGAGCCAGCGCAAAACTATTGGGTGGGATGATGCAGTAATCCCCTTTGACGTCGACAAAGCTCTGCTCGTCAAAGGCTTTGGGATCGATGGTCGCGCTGTGCACGTTGGTAAACACTTTGAATTCATCAGCACAACGCACGTCATAACCATAGCTTGAGGTCCCGTAACTGATGAGTTTTTCATCACCGCGGTAACGTACCTGACCGGCCTCAAAAGGTTCAATCATGCCCTGCTCTTGGGACATGCGGCGGATCCAGCGATCCGATTTAATAGTCATCTGTTAATCATCCGTTACAACAAGTTTGGGGCCACTGGGACCTTGGGTGGCTGCGCGAGCCAGTTTGGCCGCAATCTGGCGCGCCATGTCTTTGTAGCGTTTGGCATCTTCACCGTCGGGTTCGCTCACCACCGTCGGGCGCCCACCGTCGGCCCGCTCGCGGATCGCCAATGACAGCGGCATTTGGCCTAAGAGTTCGGTTTGGTATTCCTCGGCGATCGATTCACCGCCACCACTGCCAAATAGTGCCTCGGCATGGCCGCATTTCGAGCAAATATGAATCGACATATTTTCAACAACGCCCAAGACCGGCACTTCGACTTTCCGGAACATCTCGATGCCCTTACGTGCATCCAACAGCGCAATGTCCTGCGGCGTGGTGACAATAACCGCGCCGGACAAAGGCGCTTTTTGTGACAGGGTAAGCTGGGCGTCGCCGGTCCCCGGGGGCATATCCACCAGCAAGAAATCCAACTCGTCCCAGGCAGTTTGCATTAATAACTGCTGAACAGCGCCCGCCACCATCGGGCCCCGCCACGCCATCGGCGTGCGCTCATCCGCAAGCAGGCCCATGGAGTTTAGCTGCAAGCCCTGGGCAATCACCGGCTCAAAAAACTGGCCGTCTTTGGAGCTGGGCCGGGTGCCCTCAGGCACGCCGAGCATCATCGGTTGGGAAGGGCCGTAAATGTCCGCATCCATCACCCCCACGCGAGCGCCTTCCGCTGCTAAGGCCAAAGCCAAATTTGCACAGGTAGTGGATTTACCCACGCCGCCTTTACCACTGGCGACGGCCACCACATGCTTCACTCCCGGGATCGGAGTTTTGTCGGGAAGATTCGGGGCCGGAATGTCGTGCGTGACTCGGATTCGTGCCCGGGACGCGCCGGCCACTTTCGCCAGGGCCGGTTCGATATTGCGCGCCAATCCAGTGACTAGGCCAAACACGGGGTAAGGGAACACCAAGCGGACCGTCAGTTGGCGGTCGCTCAAATCAACACTTTGTAGGTAATCGCTAATGGGACGTTCCAGATAAGGATCGTCGTATTCAGCCAGTATTCTTGATACCGCGCCTAGCAGATCGTCGGTCATGCCTTCCTCCTCGTGGCGCGGCAGATTATCATGTCGCGCAATTACCCGCGATATCCTGATCGCGAAAGCTCATAAATCAGTAAGGATTTCTAAATGCCAACGCCCCGCCGCGACATTCTCGTCACCAGCGCTTTGCCCTATGCCAACGGGCAGATTCACCTGGGGCATCTGTTGGAATACATCCAAACAGATATTTGGGTTCGTTTTCAAAAAAGCCGAGGGCACAACTGTACCTATGTGTGTGCGTCTGACGCGCATGGCACGGCCATCATGCTTAAAGCGCAAAACGAAGGCATCACGCCTGAAGCGCTGATCGAGCAAGTCAAAGCCGAACACGAAAGGGACTTCGCTGCCTTTGGAGTTAATTTCGATCACTTCCATTCCACACACTCAGAAGAAAACCGAGTGTTGAGTGAACTGATTTACGAGCGCTGCCGGGACAACGGTGCGATCAAGCGCACCACCATCCAGCAATTGTTCGATACTGAAAAAGGCTTATTTCTGGCAGATCGTTATGTGAAGGGCGAATGCCCCAAGTGTGGCGCTTTAGACCAGTACGGCGATAACTGCGAAAGCTGCAGCGCCACTTACGAAGCGTACGAGTTGAAGAACCCGATTTCGACCTTGTCTGGGTCTGCGCCCGTACTCAAAGACAGTGAGCACTTATTCTTTGATTTGCCGCAATTTCAGGACTTTTTGAAGGACTGGACCACCTCAGGTCGCTTACAGCCTCAGGTCGCGAACAAACTGGCTGAATGGCTGGATTCTGGTCTGATGCCATGGGATATCAGTCGTGATGCGCCCTACTTTGGCTTCGAGATACCCGATGCACCGGGCAAGTACTTTTATGTCTGGCTGGATGCGCCGATTGGCTATTTGGCCAGCTTCAAAGCCCATTGCGACAACACCGGAATGGACTTTGAGCACTACTGGAAAAAAGACAGTCAGGCCGAGGTCTATCACTTTATCGGCAAAGACATCGTCAATTTCCACTGCCTGTTCTGGCCCAGCATGCTGAGCTGCGCGGATTTCAGAACACCGAGTGCCGTCAACGTACACGGCTTTGTCACGGTGAACGGCGCGAAAATGTCCAAGTCCCGCGGTACCTTTATTCAAGCATCCACCTATTTGGCGCACCTGAATCCTGAATATCTGCGTTATTACTACGCCAGCAAGCTCAATAGCCGCGTCGAAGATACCGACTTGAATCTGGAAGACTTTGTTCAAAAGGTTAACAGCGACATGGTCGGCAAGGTCGTCAACATCGCAAGCCGGAGCGCTGGCTTTATCAGCAAACGCTTTGACGGCCAGCTTTCTGAAACCGATGCCAACCCAGAACTCAGCGCTCAATTTGCCGCGGCATCGGATTCAATCGCAGCGCTCTACGAGGCGCGCGAATTCAGCGCCGCCCTGCGCGAAATTATGGCGCTGGCCGATGACGCTAACGCCTGGATCGCTGAAGTTCAGCCTTGGGTAGTGGCTAAACAGGAAGGCCAGGAGCAGCAATTACAGGCTCTGTGTTCAACCGCATTGAACTTGTTTAGAACCCTAGTCATCTATTTGCAGCCGGTGGTTCCGGCGCTCGCTGCCTCGGCTTCCGATTTCTTAAAAGTCCCCGAATTCAAATGGGACGATGCCCAGACTCGCCTAACCTCGCACACCATCGGCCAGTTTAAACCGCTGATGCAGCGAGTCGAAATGGATTCGGTGAACGCAATGATTGAAGCGGGCAAGCAGGTGACTGCTCCGGCAACGGCCGAAACCGCGCAAGACTCAACGCCCGAATGCACCATCGATGACTTTGTCAAAATTGATATGCGAGTTGCCCGTATTGACCAGTGTGAACAGGTCGAGGGGGCCAAAAAGCTCTTGAAGCTGACATTGGATGACGGCTCGGGCAAGCCAAGAACCGTGTTTAGCGGGATCCGCGGCATCTATGAGCCCGATCAACTGGTGGGGCGACTATGCATCGTTTTGGCGAATCTAAAACCGCGTAAAATGAAGTTTGGACTGTCCGAGGGCATGGTGCTGGCTGCAGGTGAGGATCAGGACGTGTTTTTGCTGGATGTAGATAGTCAAGCCGAACCTGGAATGCGCGTCAGTTAATGCCTCGGGCGCGCTTGTGCCCTGCATTGAAACCCATCAACTGTGTTACCATAAAGTCGATGTTGCAAGGCATCGTTTAGTAACCTCAATGAAGGCATGACGCGGTTTGACGGAATGGATCTGGATATTGGTCGGCACGGTACTGGTCAACAACTTTGTGTTGGTGCAGTTCCTTGGCCTATGCCCGTTCATGGGAGTCAGCACCAAAATTGACTCGGCCATCGGCATGAGTTTCGCCACGACCTTTGTACTGACGCTCTCTAGCGCAGTTGCTTACCTGATTTATACCTTTTTGCTGGCTCCGCTGGACGTTGAATTCCTGCGCACCATCGCTTTTATCCTGGGCATTGCGGTTGCGGTGCAATTCACCGAGATGCTGGTAAAAAAAACCAGCCCTCTCCTGTACAAGGTGTTGGGCATCTTTCTACCGCTCATTACCACCAATTGCGCAGTATTGGGCGTCGCCCTTCTGAATCTGGGTAAGGCGCATAACTTCTTTGAGTCTTTGCTGTACGGCTTTGGTGCCGCGCTCGGTTTTTCTTTGGTACTGATTTTATTCGCCGCACTTCGCGAACGGTTAGCCCGCGCGGACATCCCTGAACCCTTTCAAGGACCCGCCATTGGGATGATCAGCGCGGGCATCATGGCCTTGGCCTTTATGGGATTTGGTGGCATCGGTGCTTGAGGGTGTGTTGTATGCCGTCGGCTCTGCGATCCTGCTCACGGCGCTAGGAGGCGCATTATTAGCCTGGGCTGTGGAGCGTTTCCGAGTCCAAGGGAACCCCCTGGTCGACACCATTGATGAAGTGCTCCCGCAAACCCAATGCGGACAGTGCGGCTACCCCGGCTGCCGGCCCTACGCCGAAGCCATTGCGGCCGGTGATGAAATCAATAAGTGTCCGCCAGGCGGGCAAGACACCATTAATGCATTGGCCGAGCTGTTGGATGTCGAGGCGCCCGCGCTGGACGCCGAACATGGTGTCGAGAAACCACCCATGGTGGCGGTGATTCGCGAAGAGGAATGCATTGGCTGCACCAAATGCATTCAAGCCTGCCCAGTCGATGCCATCCTCGGCGCTGCAAAACAAATGCACACCGTGATCGAAAGTGAGTGCACCGGTTGCGATCTATGCATCGAACCTTGCCCGGTGGATTGTATCGACATGGTCGAGCTTGCACGCGCGCCGGTTTGGCCTAACCCCCGTTTAATTGCCACCGATCGTCGCGGAGTCGCTGTAT
>JAAXJV010000269.1 GCA_012269655.1 Pseudomonadales bacterium | reverse complement strand
GACGATAGACCGTATGCAAGAACTCATCCATCGCGTCCTGTGCATAGGTGGATTCACGTTTGGAGTGACTGAACAGTTTGACCGTCTGGATATTGGTATAACTGTCGACAACACGCCCTGTCATCATCGACCGAGCATCGGCCTGAGCCATGGCCGAGGCACGCAGTTTGGGTAGGAAATACTTCAAGACGCCAATGTAACCCAACAGCCATCCCAGCATGGGCAACATCAAAATCGGATCACTCTGCCCGACCAAGAAGACCATCGAGAAAAAGTACACCGTCACGTAAACCATGACATCCAACAACTTCATCACGGTTTCGCGCACTGACAAGGCAGTTTGCATCATCTTGGTTGCGACGCGACCGGCAAATTCGTCCTGATAAAAGGTCATGGACTGACCCAATAAATACTGATGTGCTCGCCAACGAATCGCCATTGGATAATTCCCCAACAGCGTTTGGTGCATGACGGTTGATCGAAGCCAAATAAGCCCCGGCAACAACACCACCACCATGAATCCAAAACCGAGCAATTCCTGACGTCGGCTTTGCCACAGCGTCTGCGGATCCTGATCGACCAACCAATCGACCAATTGGCCCATCATGTAAAACAGAGCGGCCTCAAAAAATGCTACCAGCGCCGACAATACTGACAACACCAACAAATAGCCTTCCATTCCTCGGGTGTAGTGACGGCAAAAGGCCACCAACCCGTGCGGCGGTTGCGTGTTGGCAAACTTAGGATAGGGCTGAGTTAGAGACTCAAAAAATCGAAACATGCTGTTCTCGCAATTAACCTAACCACAACCATACGCCCACCCCAACCATCAGGGTACCGGCCAAACGGTTGATTAAACGAACATTACCCGAGCGGCTCAAGAATTGAGCCATCACTCGACCGCCGCTGGCATACAGAAGCAAACTGGCGAATTCCAGCAACAAAATTAGTGCAATCAGCAATGCCAATTGGCTCGCAAGCGGCCGATCCGGTTGGATAAAGGGCGGTAGCAATGCCATAAAAAAGGCCCAGCCTTTGGGATTAACTACTGCGGTGACAAATCCTTGACTCGCCAAACCCCAATGACTCATCAATGGTGCTTGCCCCGGCTCAGGCACCGCAAGCTTGCCTTTGGACTGCCACATTTGGATGCCTAACCAAGCAAGGTAGGCGCCGCCGATCAACTTAAACCAAAAAAATCCTGCCGGATATGCCAGCAGAATCGCGGCCACACCCAGGACGGAGAAGGCAGCGACTAAACCCACGCCCAACAATTCACCTACCATCATCGGAAGCGCACCGCGCACGCCATAGGTCATGCCCAGTGATAAGGACAGCATCATGCACATGCCCGGTGTTACCGAGACAAACGCGAAGGTGGGTAGAAAAACCCAAAATGTAGACAGAGTCATGAAGCGCTCCAAAATGGAGCGCTAGCTTGGCACGGCTTTAGATAAAGTCCAATGATTGAATAACCTATAGCATCAGGGCACGAAATATAGACTCGCCCAATAGCTGACCCAGTGCGCTTGATCCGCACCCCGGGTACCCCTGGGCATTTGGGGTTCGATGACGACTGCGTCCAGCAGCACCGGACGTCCTTCGGGGAGCTCAAATTGAATCCAGCCAGCGAAATCCGTGCGTAAAGATTCCGCCCGGTGCTTCTGAAACAGGGTGACCGTGTGATTGGCCAAAGGACGTTCACCATACCAAAGCTGCGCTCGTCGTTTGGACGGTTCCAATACCCATTCGATCTTTAAATCGCGCCTCGCGTCCCTTACTGGCCCCGGAACCAATAATTTGGCATAACGGCTGTAGGCTTCGATGATGGGTTGAGAAAAACCCCGCTGGGCATGTCGCGCCAGCAAGTTTGGGTAGCCCTTTTCCGCACCAAAGGCTCGAAATTTTTCGACATCCGAGTAACGCAAAACTTCTGGAATTGACTGATAGATCAAAGTGTCACCCGCTTTAACATTCGACAAACGAATGCCTGGCACATCTCCGTACCTGGACTCGATCACCTGAGCACTTTGGCCTGAAATCCATTCCGCTCTGGCCACGGATGGTGGAATCCAAACGCCCGCTCCTCCTTGGAAGTTCTGACCGACAATCAAATCGACCTGATAATCGGATAGGTCGTTGCCACGAGGCTCTAACCACATTTCATGCGCTTGAGCCTGAAATACTCCGAGTAAAATCGCCAATAAGGTAGGAAACCACCAACGAATCATCAATACTCTGCCTTCCCACAAAAATGAAAGTAAATAACATGCACGTCTTTTTATTCCTTTGCAAAGCGCTGGTAGCACTCGCAATCGGATCGACCCAAGCCCACGAAATCAATCCCATCGTGATTGACATTAATCAACCGACTTCACCCAACACACAGATCCGCCTCTCTGTAGAGCCAATCTTGGTCGATATGGATTTGAGTCAGGTAACCGATACCGATTTGGCGGACGAAGTCGAGCAATACCAGATGCTACGTGCATTGAATGATGCGGAATTGATCACGCAATTTAAACAGCAACAAAACGAACTCCTTCAGAAACTAGGGGTAACAGGCACCGTTTCAAACCTGCAAATCGAAGTCCAGCCTCAAGGTGATCTTGAGCTTCCTCGGATCAGTGTCATTACGCTGGATCACCAGCCGCCCACCCCCTGGGTTTGGCAGGGCGCCGTAACGGTTGGCGAGATCGTATTGCGCGATCAATCAGACCAAGCCTACACCGCTGTGTTGGCGCCGGGTCAGGCGTCCGCGCAGCTAGATCAGCCGATTTCGGCTTGGCAACAATTCCAAGTCTATGTGATCAGCGGGATCGAACACATCATTCCAAAAGGGCTGGACCACATCCTGTTCGTGATGGGACTGTTTTTATTCAGCCACCGCTGGCGACCGCTGCTGGCTCAGGTCACGGTATTTACCGCTGCCCACACCGTCACGTTGGCACTGGCTTCAGTGGGTTGGGTTCAAATATCAGGTTCCATCGTCGAGCCGCTAATTGCGCTTTCGATTGTTTATGTAGCCATTGAAAATCTGTTGCCTAAACGTGTTTTAAAACGCCGTCTGGCGCTGGTTTTGGCTTTTGGTTTGCTGCATGGTTTGGGATTTGCGAGTGTGCTTCAGGACTTTGGCCTGGGCGGCGAGCATTTCGCGGTTAGTCTGATCGGATTCAACTTGGGTGTTGAAATTGGGCAGTTGTTAGTTCTGTTGCCGATGATGATTTTGCTGGGCACTTGGGCCGCGAACCAAAGCTGGTATCGCCGAGCCATTCAGATCCCGATGTCGCTGGCCATTGGCGGTGTTGGCCTGATGTGGACACTGGAGCGCGTGCTGGGTTAACCCGGCACGCCCGTAAAGCACCGGTCAGTCGACCGGTGCTGTTTTCTCGCTCGAGACATAATCAATAGTCAGCTCGCCGTCTTTAACCGAGACCAACACCGAGCCGCCTTTCACTAGCTTGCCGAACAACAGCTCTTCAGCCATCGGACGCTTCAGTTTGTCTTGAATTAGCCGGGCCATAGGACGTGCTCCCATCGAAGGCTCGTACCCGTGTTCAGCGAACCATAGCTTGGCCTCGTCATCCAACTCCAGATGAACGCGACGCTCGTCCAGTTGGCCCTGTAACTCGGCAACAAACTTGTCGACCACACCCACAATCACCTCGCTGGGCAGCGGACGGAATTGAATGATGGCGTCTAAGCGATTGCGGAATTCAGGCGTGAACAAACGGTTTAGCGCCTCCATGCCGTCCGTTGAATGGTCTTGCTCTGCAAAACCAATACTGCGACGCGCGGTTTCATGAGCACCCGCGTTGGACGTCATAACCAAAATCACCTGTCGGAAGTCAGCTTTCCGCCCGTTGTTGTCCGTCAGGGTACCGTGATCCATCACTTGCAGTAGCAAGTTGAAGACTTCGGGGTGGGCCTTTTCGATCTCGTCTAGCAGCAGCACACAGTGCGGATTTTTCGTCACCGCCTCGGTCAACAAGCCACCTTGGTCGTAACCCACGTATCCTGGGGGTGCACCAATCAGACGCGACACCGTGTGGCGTTCCATGTACTCGGACATATCAAAACGCACCAGCTCGACGCCCATCTGCCGAGCCAGTTGCTTGGTCACCTCGGTCTTACCGACACCGGTTGGGCCGGCAAACAGAAAACTACCAATCGGCTTACCTTCGGCTCGCAAGCCTGCCCGCGCTAATTTGATCGCGCTAGAAAGCTGTTCAATGGCTGGGTCCTGTCCAAATACCGTCATCTTCAGGTCGCGTTCGAGGTTTTTCAGCACCTCGGTATCGTTACGACTGACCGACTTAGGAGGAATACGAGCGATCTTGGCGACCACGGCCTCGATTTCACCCTGACCGATCGTTTTCTTACGCTTCGAAGGCGGCAACAAACGCTGCATCGCACCCGCCTCGTCAATCACATCAATCGCCTTGTCAGGCAGCTGACGATCATTGATATAACGATCAGCCAACTCTGCCGCGCTCGCGAGGGCCTTTTTCGAGTATTTGATGTCGTGGTGCTCTTCGAAGCGAGAGCGTAGCCCTTCGAGTATCTTGACGGTATCTGGTACCGACGGCTCCATTACGTCAACTTTCTGGAAGCGTCGTGCCAATGCCCGGTCTTTCTCAAAAATCCCGCGATATTCTTGGAATGTGGTCGAACCGACACACCGGATCTGGCCGCCTGAAAGCAGGGGTTTCAGCAAGTTGGATGCGTCCATCACCCCGCCTGAGGCGGCGCCCGCACCGATGATTGTGTGGATTTCGTCAATAAACAAAATCGCATGGGGCTGACGTTTAAGTTCATTCAGAAGTGCCTTCAGACGCTTCTCAAAATCACCTCGATACTTGGTACCGGCCAACAAGGCGCCAAGATCCAACGAGTAAACAACGGCCTGCTCGATTACGTCAGGTACTTGTTTCTGCTCAATCAAGTACGCCAAGCCCTCGGCAATGGCAGTCTTGCCGACGCCCGCTTCGCCGACGAGCAACGGATTGTTCTTACGCCTCCGCGAGAGTGTTTGGATCACTCGCTGAACTTCAAAATCACGACCAATTAAAGGATCGATCTTTCCAT
>JAAXJV010000247.1:1310-5160 GCA_012269655.1 Pseudomonadales bacterium | reverse complement strand
CATACGGAACTGGCCGTCATCATCGATGACCAAACGAGACGGCATGCCACCTGCTTCACATTTATACAAGAACGCAATCAATTCAGGATCTTCGTCCCCGTCTAAACCCGCAACGGCGTTATTCTCTTCATAGCTACGAAGCAGTTCAGGGTGATTCGAATCGCAGTGATAGCACTCACGATTGTTCTCAAACACCAACTTCCAATTGCCCTCTTCGATACCCGTGGTCATGTGGGCCACTTTCATCTTTTCAGGCTTGTGGGGATTCACGAAGGGCTCCATCGACGACTTGAAGTTTTCAAAGTCCGGAGCTTCGTCAGCTAGGCACACGTAGATGTAGCCGGCGGCAATACCCACATGGACAGGTTTCAGGCTGAAGTCATTGGTATCAAAGCCTTCGCCCATGTTCGGCGCGAACACTAACCCGCCTTTGTAATCGTAAGTCCAGCGGTGGTAGGGGCAGACCAAGCGGGCCGCGTGGCCCCGTTCCTCGGTACAAATACGATGACCACGGTGGGCACAAGCGTTGTGATACGCGCGAATTTCACCATCGGAATCGCGCACCACAACGATCGGCGAATCACCGATTTGCAGGGTCATATAACTGCCAGCCTTTTTAAGCTCGCAGGTATGACCTGCAAAAATCCACGTGGCATACCAGATGTATTGAAGATCGTCCTGGTATACGACGTCGCTGTTATAAACTTCGGGATCCATCGCAAACCGCGGCTTACGAGATTGGATCAATTCAAGCGTGCTTTTTTGACTCATTAGTACGTTTCCTGAAAACGAGCCTTTGAAAAGCGTCTGCCTTTATGCAGACGCCGCCCTTCTCGGCACCATGGCTTCCATGATGTCGTGCATATCGAATTCACCGATGTTCTGGCCATCTTTGGTCACCACGAAATGTTTCGAGGTGTCGCCTTTTACCATCGCAATGGTGTCTTCCAAGTTCATGTCCCAATTCACTTCAATCGCGTCGGCTTTTGGCTCGCCTGCCAACGGTTTCATAATCGAGCGGGTACGTAGTACACGGGCACGGTTAATGTCCGCCACGAACTCTTCAATGTACGGGTCCGAAGGATTCAGCAAAATGTCCTGCGGTTCTCCCTGCTGAACGACATATCCGTCTTTCAAAACGACGAGGTGATCTGCCAATTTAAGCGCTTCGTCCAGGTCGTGTGTAATGAATACGATGGTTTTGTGAATTTCGCGCTGTAGCTCTAGCAACAGATCCTGCATTTGCGAGCGAATAATGGGGTCGAGCGCCGAGAAGGCCTCGTCCAACAACATGACCTCGCTTTCCGCACACAAGGCACGTGCGATACCCACGCGCTGCTGCATACCGCCAGATAGCTGATGAGGATAACTGTCTTCGAAACCACCCAGACCCAAGCGGTCCAGCCACTTGCTGGCTTCGCGCTTTTGGTCTTCCAGCGGACGACCCGATACTTCCAGCGCCAGGGCGGCATTTTCGGCTACGGTCCGGTGCGGGAACAAGGCGAATTTTTGGAACACCATGGACATGCGCTTGCGACGCATCTCCATCAAGTCCTGCTCGCCTAACTTCAACACGTCTTCGCCGTCCAGAATGACTTCACCAGCGGTAGGCTCGATCAGCCGGTTCAGGTGTCGGATCAAGGTTGATTTACCCGAACCCGAGAGGCCCATGATGACGGTAATCTCGCCGTCTTTCATATCCACGTTGATGTCTTGAAGCCCTAACACGTGACCATGCTCGGCCAACAAGTCCGTCTTTGACATACCGGCCTTGACCTTATCGACCATGGCCTCGCCATTTTCACCAAAGATTTTGTACAGGCCGCGGACGGCAATTTTTACTTTCTTTTCTGCCGAGCTCATGAGTTTTGCGCCTGTGCTGCGTTAATTCGGTCCAATGCGGACTTGGAAACACGATCCAAAAGAATCGCCAACAATACGATCGCAAAGCCAGCCACAAAGCCAACACCCAATCGCAAGTTGTTAATACCATCCAATACCAAGGTGCCCAAACCCGGTGCCGACACCAAAGAGGCGATCACAACCATGGCCAAGGACATCATGATGGTTTGGTTAACACCGGCCATGATATTGGGCAGTGCCAAGGGGATCTCGACGCCGACCAGTTTCTGGCGGGACGTCAACCCGTAGGCGTTCGCCGCTTCAATCACAGACTGATCCACTAATCGAATACCCAGATTCGTCAAGCGGACCACAGGAACAATCGCGTACATGATGATCGCAAGACCATAGAGTTTGGGCTCGGTGATTTTGAACAAGAAAATCAACGGAATCAGGTAAACGAAGGTAGGCAGCGTTTGCAGCATATCCAATATCGGCGTGATCGCTCGCTGGGCGCGATCGCTCTTGGACATATAGATACCCAGTGGTACCCCAAGCAACACACAGATCACGGTACACACGAAAATAATGGCCAGAGTTTCCATGGCATAGGTGTAGTGATCAGTGAATAAGAAGAAGGCCAAGAAGCCAGCCACCAGGCCTGCAATCTTGATCGACTTAGAAACCAAAAAACACAAACCCACCAACAGCGGTACCAGGAACCACCAGGGGCTTGCGGTGAAAGCATACAAGGCTGCATCCAGCGCCCAAGAGAGGGGCTGTGTCAGCGGATCTAGGACAAAACGCAAAGCGGGGCGAATCGCCAAAAAGCCCTCTTCCAATCCAGCGGTCATATCACGGGTTTGGGGAACCTTGGCGCAGGCTTCGTGTAGGTTATCCAAAGAAGGGAATTTTACGTCATACCACTCGGGCTGCTCGCCCTTAAGTTTAGATAGCGATAGCAGAGACGGTTTCTTGTCTTCGTCACACCAGTCGCGCAGACCGATCGCGTCGAATACAGCAGCATAGCCAGCCATGGGAGTCCTATTTTTTAAGTGTCTTTATTAGGAAAAAGTGCGCCCGACCGACCGTGGTCGGGCGCGAGCCAATTAGAACAACTTGCTCAGCTTGGCTTTTGCGTCGGCGCTTACCATGCCCATCACTACGTCAGTGTGGTTGGTCAACAGCCATGCTGCAGTTTCATCAGCAGACGCGTTGTTTTCGTCTTTCCATGCCAACATCTGAGAAACCAAGGGGTTGGGCAAAGATGCGTTACGCAGGAATTCCGCCGCTTCCGGTGCACGGGCTGCGAAGTCCGCAGTCATGGCAGTCAGAACGGGTGCAGACGGGAAGCCAGATACGCCCAACTTCGCGGGATCCTGACCTTCAACTTGGTTCAATGCGTGCTGCGCAGCGTCTACGTCGCCGATGTCAACGCGAACCATGGGGTACTTACCCAGGACCGCAGTGGGGCCCCAGTAGTAGCCAAACCAAGGCGCTTTGTCTTCAAACGCCGCCGCGATCGAAGCCGCTAGGTTAGCGCCTGAACCGTGGTCGAATACTTCGATGCCCTTGCCTTCCATGTCGTGAACCACTTTCAAGTTATCGTTCACAATACGGCAGCCCCAACCGACAGGGCAGTTGTGGAAACGGCTGTCGACTAACTCAGGGTTAGCCAAAATGCCTTCCAAGGTCATCAGCTCAGGGTGTGCATCAGCGAGGTACTGTGGAATCCACCAGCCTTCTTCACCGCCGTTGGCAAAGGTGTTGCCCGCAGTCACAACCTTGCCTTCGTCGACCAAGCCGTTATAGGCCGGAGCTGAGTTAGACCAGATTTCCGGCACAACGTCAGGCTGGCCGTTTTCAGCCAGTGAAGTCACAGCAGGTACGGTATCGGTCGGAACCAAGGTAACGGTGCAGCCGTAGCCCTGCTCTAGAACGAACTTAGTCAGTGCAGAAATCGCCTCACCTGAAGCCCAGCCCATTGAACCAACGCTCACTTCACCGC
>JAAXJV010000247.1:0-1210 GCA_012269655.1 Pseudomonadales bacterium | reverse complement strand
GCAGAAATCGCCTCACCTGAAGCCCAGCCCATTGAACCAACGCTCACTTCACCGCAGTCGGCATAGGCGCCAGCAGATGCAGTTACCGCTGCAGCCAAGGCTAATGCTTGTGTCTTTTTCTTCATGTTGGGAGTCCCCTTTTTTCTTCTAGTCATATTCGCGAGCCCAAAGGCTGCGACGGGTCTACTTTCCGTGACCCTAGTTGGTTCGTCAACCGCACAAGTGCTTATTATTCAATTTAGCCGCACTTATATCAGTCGAATCGCCACATTCTTTGTCTGGACGTAGTTCAACAGCGCCTCACGTCCTTTTTCTCGGCCGTAGCCGCTTTTGCCATAGCCACCAAACGGGGTTTCCACCCCACCGGCAAACCACTCATTCACGAATATCTGACCGGCCCGTAATCGCTTAGACAGATTCATCGCCGCGGTAATGTCCTGTGTAAACACGCCGGCGACCAAGCCAAATTCGGTCGCGTTCGCCATCGCCAAGGCTTCCTCATCTGTATCAAAGGGTGTCACAGCCAAGACGGGGCCAAATACCTCGGTTTGGAATAACTCCGAGTCAACGCGCACTTGATCAAACACCGTGGGCGCTAAAAACGCGCCCGAGCACGGCACATCACCACCACAAATTAGCCGCGCGCCCTCTTCGGGTGCTCGCTTAACCAGCCCCAATGCACGATCACGTTGGCCGACGCTAACCATGGCACCCATCGAGGCACCCGTTTCTATCTGATGCTCACCCGGTTGGACCGGCAAAGCCGTTGCGAGTTCAGATACCCGCCGTATGAATTCGCTATGAATGTCCCGATGCACCAAGACCCGAGACATGGCAGAGCACACCTGACCCGAGTTAAAGAAAATACCCCAGCGAACATTCTCGATCAGGTTGTCCAAATCCGCATCTGCACGAACAATCGCGGCACTCTTACCGCCTAATTCCAATACGCAGGGCACCAAATTTTGGGCGGCGGCTTTGGCAATGGCGGTGCCAGTGGCCACCGAACCGGTAAATACGATTTGATCAATGTCGGGATGGGCCGCCAGTGCCGCACCCGCAGTGGAACCCACACCACACAGGATTTGCACCGCCGCTGAGGGTAATCCAGCCTGCTCTGCCGCGGCTGCAAAGCAGATCGAGGACAACGGATCGAGTTCAGGAGATTTGATAATGCAGGCATTACCCGTGGCCAATGCCGGCGCAATGG
>JAAXJV010000121.1 GCA_012269655.1 Pseudomonadales bacterium | reverse complement strand
CATTATCTCGAGAAGAAACTCGGCCTGTGAGTGATTGGCACACCCTGCGGCTGGCCATTCCGTCAGCCCAGGTTGAAATTGTCGAGCAAGTCCTTGAAGACTGTGGCGCGTTAGCCGTGACCATTACCGATGCCGAAGACAATCCTCTGTTTGAGCCGCCTCCCGGCGCGGCACCACTCTGGCCGCGCTGCCAGGTTCAGGCGATCTTTGGCCAGGATGATGACGCCGCATTGATTCGTGCCATGTGCGAGAATCAGCTTCATACAACCCTGGGCGATGCAGCGCCCAAGATTTACATCAGTGACATCGAAGACCAAGACTGGACCCGAGTCTGGATGGATGCCTTTCAGCCCATGCGCTTTGGTCACCGTCTGTGGGTTGTGCCCAGTTGGCATGACACACCCGAGCCTGACGCAGTCAACTTGAGGCTGGATCCAGGACTGGCCTTTGGTACCGGCACGCACCCCACCACCGCTTTGTGCTTAGAGCACTTGGATGCAATGCCGAGCATGCCCGAACGCGTGTTAGATTTTGGCTGCGGCAGCGGCGTGTTGGCACTGGCTGCCCTCGCACTTGGCGCTAAATGCGCCGACGGCACAGACATTGACCCCCAGGCGCTCATCGCGATGCAGGACAATGCACAACGTAACGGTGTCAGCGATCAAATCCAAACTTACCTTCCAGACGCATTCGAACCGGCCGAGCCCTATGAATTGGTGATGGCCAATATCTTGTCAGGCCCGTTGGTTGAGCTCGCGGATGAGTTGCAAAGACATGTGGCACCAGGCGGCACCTTGGTTCTGTCCGGGCTGTTAACTGAACAAGCCGGCGAAGTCATGCAAGCCTATCCCAGCTTAACCTTCCAAGCCCCGAAATCGCTGGACGGTTGGTGTCGTCTAGTCGGTCAAAAGGCCTAGGCCCATCTAGCACTCAAGTCCGACGCGAGATCCATGACGCACTACTAGTGTCTACTCATGACTCGCAAAAAATATTTATTTGGCCGGGGTTCTTACGTTTGGCTTGGGCTATGTACCCTGATCGGCGCCGCCACTTTTGGCCTGCTTAAAGCAACCGGCGAAGGCTGGACTCATCCCTCTCTGGCCAGCTATCAACAGCAACTCTGTGACTATGTTCAGTGCAAAAACGGTTATGAAGATCCACCGCCTCAACACTGGCAAACTCAATCCATCGAGTGGGTAAAAAGCGAGCAACAGCTCACCATTCGCACCCGAATCCAACCCATCGAGTCAAGTTATTCCGCCACTGATTCGCTTGGCCCAATTCCAGAGCTCAAGCTGACGCTGACAGACCTTCACGGCCAGCGAAAGCAGCGCGTATTTCCGCCACAGCTTTACCTGAGCGATCTCGATACCGTCGAGTTACGCCTGATGCCCCTGGATATCGAAATCGCCCTGGCAGAAATCGAGTTGCTACCGGTTACTCGCGCAAACTGATTCGCCTTCAGGTCTCAAATTAGACTATAATTTGCCGCCTCTTATTCTCCGGGTCATGGCATGCGGATCGGCGATCATCACATCAACGGAAAGGTATTGCTTGCGCCCATGGCCGGCGTCAGCGACCGACCGTGCCGATCTATCTCACACCGATACGGCGCCGCACTGGCCACCGGCGAAATGGTCATCTCCGACCCCAAGCTTTGGCACACCAGCAAAAGCCAACAGCGCTTAGATTTCTCGAATAATCCGGGGCTGATCTCAGTCCAAATTGCAGGCTCAGACCCTCAACAAATGGCACTGGCCGCAAAGGCCTTGTACGAGCGCGGAATCCAAATCCTAGACATCAATTTGGGGTGCCCTGCCAAAAAAGTCTGCGGCGCCGCCTCAGGGTCCGCGCTACTGCGCGACTTACCTCGCGTTCGCGCCATCCTAGAAGCGGTTGTCGGTGCTGTACCGATTCCCGTGACACTGAAAACCCGGACCGGCTGGGATGCTGAGACGCAAACTGCAGCCGAGGTTGTTCAGATGGCGGACGCCATAGGTATCCAAGCCATTGCCTTGCATGGCCGAACCCGAGCACAACACTTCAACGGCGAAGCCGAGCACGACACACTCGCCCGCCTAAGAGAGCTAACAGACCTGCCTTTGATTGCAAACGGCGATATCCACTGCCCGCTTCAGGCCGCGCAAATTTTACAAGAAACCGGTGCCGACGCCGTCATGATCGGGCGTGCGGCACAAGGCAATCCCTGGCTAATAGAGCAAACCCACCAACATCTGTCCGGCCAAGCGATGAGGTCAGACATTCCGGATGCCGAGCGCCACCAAGTCATCCGGTCACATGTTGAACAACTGCATCTCTTTTATGGCGAATTCATGGGCGTGCGCTTTGCCCGCAAGCACCTACGCTGGTATCTCGAAGCCGCTCGCTGGGACACCGCGACCTTACAAAGCTTCAACGCGCTCGAAACACCCGAGAGCCAGCTCGCATGGCTTGATGCCTTCTCAGAGGCCATGGCCGCATGAAACCGATGACCTCTGAACTCAGCTTGCGCCAAGCGGTTACGCTGGCCCTAACAGATTATTTCCGCTCACTCGAAGGCGAACCTCCGCGAGATTTATATGCACTGGTTTCCCATGAGGTCGAAGCCCCCCTTTTAGAGATGACGCTAGAATTGGCTGGCGGCAATCAATCAAAAGCTGCACAGATGCTCGGCATTTCACGCGGCACATTCAGGACGAAGCTGGCCAAACACGGCCTATTGTGAGGAGAAACATGACCCAAGCCATCCTTCCCAAACGCGCACTTGTCAGCGTTTCGGACAAAACCGGATTGATCGATTTAGCTCGTGCGTTGAACGAAGCAGGCATTCAGATCTTATCAACCGGGGGGAGTGCCAAAACCATTGAAGAGGCCGGGCTGTCAGTAACCCGGGTCAGCGAAGTGACCGAATTCCCAGAAATCATGGGCGGACGCGTCAAAACTCTACACCCCCGCATCCATGGCGGCCTACTCGGTCGCCGCGACATTGATGGCGAGGTTATGGCCGAGCACGGCATTCCTGAAATCGACCTCGTTGTAGTGAATCTCTATCCTTTCCAAGAAACCCTCGCCAAGGGCGCGAGCTACGCGGAATCGGTCGAACAAATCGACATTGGCGGGCCCGCTATGGTTCGCGCTTCGGCCAAAAACCACGTCTGGGTCAGCATCGTGACTTCGCCGGCTGATTACGACAACATCATCCAACAAATCCAAGCCGGCGGCATCAACTATGCTACCCGCCAGCGTCTCGCCGCCAAGGCATACGCTCATACTGCACAGTACGACGGTGCGATCGCCCAGTGGATGGCGCAAGAAACAGCAGAAGACGCCTCTTTCCCAGCCGCAATGACCCTAAATCTAAGTGGCGGCGAAGTGCTCCGCTATGGCGAAAACAGTCACCAACAAGCCGTGTTTTACCGCGATGGCTCGTTGGGTTCGCATGTGGCCAGCGCCAAACAATTGCAGGGCAAAGCACTCAGCTTTAACAACATCGCAGACACCGATGCCGCACTTGAATGCGTTCGCGAATTCGAAACGCCGGCCTGCGTTATTGTGAAGCACGCCAACCCCTGTGGGGTGTCCGTCGGGACCAACCTTCTAGAAGCCTACGATCGTGCCTTTAAGACCGACCCGACCAGTGCGTTTGGTGGCATCATCGCATTCAACCGCCCGCTGGATGCAGACACGGCCAAAGCCATCATCGAGCGTCAGTTCGTGGAAGTGATTATTGCTCCCGGCGTCAGTGACGACGCCCTGGCCATTTGCGCCAGCAAGCAAAACGTTCGGGTACTCAGTACCGGTGATCTAACCGAAATCGGCAGTGGTTACGATTACAAGCGAGTCAACGGTGGCTTGTTAGTTCAAGACCGCGATATGCAAAGCACCGCGGACTGGCGCGTGGTTAGCCAAGTCAAGCCGACCGCCGAGCAAGAACGCGACCTCAAGTTCGCCTGGACCGTGGCAAAATTTGTTAAGTCCAACGCCATTGTTTATGCCAAAAATGAAATGACCATCGGCGTGGGCGCAGGCCAAATGAGCCGTGTGTACAGTGCCAAAATCGCCGGCATCAAAGCCAGCGACGAGGGCCTGACCGTGCCCGGTAGCGTCATGGCATCCGATGCGTTTTTCCCATTCCGTGATGGTATCGACGCGGCTGCCGAAGCCGGCATCGCCGCTGTTGTGCAACCCGGCGGTAGCATGCGTGACGAAGAAGTCATTGCCGCTGCTGACGAACACGGTTTGGCCATGATTTTTACTGGCATGCGCCACTTCCGCCACTAAAAGGAGCTCACCATGAAAACACTCGTTATTGGCTCAGGTGGCCGCGAACATGCACTGGCCTGGAAGCTGGCTCAGGACTCGAACGTTGACGTCGTCTATGTTGCACCGGGCAATGCCGGGACCGCACAGGAAGCCAAGTGCGAAAACCTGCCTATCGGCGTCGGTGAACTTAAAGCACTGGCTGAATTTGCTCAGGACAACGATATCGCCCTGACCTTAGTTGGCCCTGAAGCACCGCTGGTCGAGGGGGTCGTCGACCTGTTTGAATCCAAAGGTTTGCCCATCTTTGGGCCGACCCAAGCCGCCGCCGAATTGGAGGGCTCAAAGGCCTTTACCAAAGATTTTCTGGCGCGTCACAGCATTCCGACCGCCGCTTATCAGAACTTCACTGAAATTGAGCCGGCTCTGGCTTACTGCGAGACGCTGGGTGCCCCCCTGGTGGTCAAGGCCGACGGTTTAGCCGCAGGTAAAGGCGTAATCATCGCCAACAGCGTCGCCGAGGCACAAGAGGCTGTCAAAGACATGCTGGCGGGCAATGCCTTTGGTGAAGCTGGGCACCGAGTAGGCATTGAGGAATTCTTAGCCGGCGAAGAAGCCAGCTTTATCTGCATGGTGGACGGGCTCGATGTGCTGCCTATGGCCACCAGCCAAGACCATAAGGCCGCACACGAAGGCGACCAAGGGCCGAATACCGGTGGGATGGGGGCTTATTCACCGGCGCCCTGCGTCGACCAAGCCATGTATGACGCCATCATGGAGCAGGTCATCCGGCCAACCGTTCAAGGCATGCTAGACGAGGGACGTCGCTACCGTGGTTTCCTGTACGCCGGAATCATGATCTGTGACGGAATTCCTAAAGTCTTGGAATACAACTGCCGCTTCGGCGACCCAGAAACCCAACCCATCATGATGCGCATGCAATCGGATTTAGCGC
>JAAXJV010000008.1:2146-19601 GCA_012269655.1 Pseudomonadales bacterium | reverse complement strand
TTTGCTATCTGTGTTCGGACTACGCCAAGCATGTCTCCGGCCAAATCATTGGCGTGGACGGGCACACTGAAACCCTGTATCCCCGCAGTTAAGTGGCCTGATCCTGAAGCCGCTGTTTTAACAAGGCGCGCCAACGATCCAGCCCGGTGCTGAAAGGACTGATGACCTCGAGTTGGTCTAACACCTTTAGCGCCAGTGCATATTGTTCCTGGCGCTGATAGATCTGGGCCAGTCCTGAAAGCGCTCCAAAGTGTCTAGGCTCCAATACCAGCGTCTGAATGATGTCCGAAACCGAATCGGCATAGTTGCCCTGCATGTAATAGATCGTCGCGCGCTTGTTCCAGCCTTCGGCGAAGTCCGGATTGTCCTCGATCACCTCACTCATCAGATCCAAGGCCACCTTCAAATCGCCCCGGGCCATCGCCTGCACCCCAGAATCAAAAATGAAGCCACCGGTATCGCCGCCGGGGAACGCCATCCAGTGTTGCCATATTTCACCCTCAATGACTCGCCGGTCGGTCGCATCCTCGGCAGTCGTGAGCGCTTCAAACAGCGCGTCTAGTTGAGGGGCTTTTTGGTCGGCCCAGGCGAAGGGCGAGAGCAATAGCAGAAGGAGCAGGGCTTTCATCACCGGGCCTCTTGTTGTCGTGATTATTAGTTAGTGGGGTCTGCATCGATGACTTCCCAGACCCCTGCCTCGTGGTTTAGATTGCAACGATGAAATGGTGGTTAGTACTTTGGGGTTGGTCGTGCGTGGTGATGAGTCAAGAGCTCTTGCTGCCGCCCATGGAATTAACGCCAGAAATCCGGGCCGAGATCCAGGCCAGCTTTCCAACACAAGTGACGGCGGAAACGCTTGAATCCGTTCAATGGGATCGCTTAAGCAGCCCTGCCCTGCAAAGCATATTTGATCAGGCCGTGGCGCTGGTGAGTCAGGCCGGTGGCGACGGGTTACCTTTGATGGTCCAGGCGGACAACCCTGCGATTGCCAGTCTATTGGCGACCGTTGAATCCGGTGGCGACCGACTGGATAGCCTGGTGCAAGCCGCCGTGTACGCAGGCGTCCCTGACAGCCAGCTACAGGCGATGGGACTCAAAGACGCGCAAGAAAACTCATTTAAAAGCTTAATTCCCGATAGCGTTTGGGAGTCGTTACGCAACGTCGGCATCCTCAGCGACTAACCATGACAAGCTCAACAAAGGCCTTTGCCCAAGGTGCTTGGGACACCCTGCCGCTGATTGTTGCAGCGGCGCCCTTTGGCATGGTGTTTGGTGCCTTGGCGATTGGCGCAGGTTTAACACCGGCCCAAGCGCTAGGCATATCGCTGATTGTGTTTGCAGGCTCGGCCCAATTTATCGCGGCCACCTTAATTGGTGCAGGTGCCTGGTTCCCGGCCATCATTGCGACAGTATTTGTCGTCAACTTGCGCCATCTACTGTACGCCACAAATTTGATGCCCCAAGTCCAACATGTTGCCCAGCGTTGGCGAGTTCCTATGGCGTTTTGGTTGACCGATGAAACCTTTGCCACCGTCTCTAATCGGCTCAAGCGCGACCCAGATCTGCCACATTTTCGGAGCTATTATTTGGGCAGTGCGGTGGCGATGTATCTGCTGTGGCAGGTCAACACATTGGTTGGCATTTGGGCCGGCGCTCAAATCCCTGACATTGCCAACTGGGGCTTGGATGTCGCCATGGTGGTGGCTTTTGTCGGCATTGTGGTGCCGATGCTCGTCGATCGTGCCACGCTGGCCTGTGCGATGACTGCAGGTATCGCGATGTTGTTGACCTATGATTGGCCCAATCAAATCGGTCTGTTTGCAAGCGCCCTAATCGCAATCGCGGTCGGCGTCATTGTGCGCGAGCGTCCCTCATGAGCATCGAACTTCTGATTTTGGGTATGATGCTGGTGACCTTTATTCCACGCTACCTGCCCTTTGCCCTCGCCGGTCGCATCCAACTGCCAGCGCGGGTGAAATCGGCCTTGGATTTTGTGCCTATCGCCGTATTGACCGCCATCATCGTGCAGGTCACGCTGGTTAGAAACGGAAGCGTTGAGCTGAGCTTGAGCAATTTCCACTTACCGGCCGTCCTGTCAGCCGCGGCAGTCGCGCACTTCACACGACACCTGTTTGGCGCGATTGGCGTGGGACTTATGGTATATGCCGCGCTGCGAATTTTTATGGGCGGATAAGCCCGCGTTACTGGAGGAAATCACCCATGGATATTTTTGACGAAGACCTGTTTCAAAAGGGCCTAGCCCAACGCAAAGCCACCATGGGCGCCGATTTTGTCGAAAAAAATCTGGCCAGCGCCGACGACTTCACCCGCCCGTGGCAGGAAGCCATGACCGCGTGGGCCTGGGGATTTGGCTGGGGCGACGACACCTTGGATCCGAAAACCCGATCCTTGATGAACCTCGCCATGATCGGAGCCCTGGGCAAGATGCACGAGTGGGAGGGACACTGTAAAGGGGCCATCAACAATGGCTGCAGCGTCGAAGAAATTCGTAGTGCCATCCACGTGGTCGGTATCTATTGTGGCGCCCCCCAAGCGTTGGAGTGCTTCCGCAGCGCCCGTAAGGTGCTGACCGAAATGGGATTATTGGACAGCGCAGGATAGGTCAGCCGATGCCAATTGGGGTTTTTGATTCGGGATTAGGCGGGCTAAGCGTACTTAAAGCGCTTAAGGCGGCCATGCCCGAACAAGCATTCGTCTACTTTGGTGACAACGCCCACGCGCCCTATGGCACCCGTGAGCCCGAAGACATCCTCGCGAAAACACGCGCGGCTCTGGATATCCTTTGGCGCGATTGCGACCTCGTAATATTGGCCTGCAATACCGCCAGCGCCATCGCGCTACGCCCCATTCAAACCGCCGGCGTGCCCGTTGGCAAAAACGTGCTGGGTGTCTTTGTTCCCATGATCGAAGCCCTGGCCGAACGGCCCTGGGGCGATACCAGCCCGCCCAGTCGCGTTTCGCTCGATCGGGTGGCGCTGTTCGCCACCCCGGCAACGGTCGCCAGTGGTGCCTTTGAACGTGAGTTGAATCTGCGCGCTCAGGGCATTCAAGTCACGGCCCAAGCATGCCCCGAGTTGGTGGACGCCATCGAATCCGGTGACCGCGCCCGGTCTGCTCGATTGGTCCATCAGTATGCCACTGCGCTAAAAGAAACCTTGCCAGAACCCCAGGCTGCCGTCCTGGGCTGTACACACTATCCCTGGGTTGCTGCAGATTTTCAGAGCGCCTTAGGAGCGGAGGTCAGGCTGATCAGCCAGCCCGACCTAATCGCTGCGAGCCTTAAGGACTATTTGATTCGCCATCAAATACCCGGCGATACCGGTACGGACCGTTTTTTGACGACCGGCGATTGCCACGCGGTAAGCCTTCAAGCCAGTCAATTCTGGGGCAGCAACTTACCCTTTGAGAACACCTTATGAAGATTTGGGTCGACGCCGACGCCTGCCCGACACCGGTCAAAAGCGTCCTGTGCAAAGCGGCTGAACGACTGCAAATCCACACGACGTTTCTCGCCAACCATTGGATTCAGACACCACCCTCGGCCGTCATCCATAGTCAGCAGGTCCCTAAGGGCTTTGACGTGGCAGATAATGAAATCCTAAAGCGCCTCGCACCGGGTGATTTGGTAATCACACAGGATGTGCCGTTGGCTGATGAGGTGGTTCGGGCTGGCGCCGTTGCCATCAACCCCAGAGGCACGACCTACACGCCGGATAACATTCATGAACACCTGGTCAGGCGTAATCGAGCCGAGGAAATGCGCGCCATGGGATTTGAGGGCTCAGGCATCGAGCCCTTTGGCAAAACCCATACCCAAGCCTTTGCTAATGCTCTGGATCGCGCACTGGCCCAGCGCTAGGGCAGATCGAACCACAAGGCGGTCAGCTCTTGGTCCGCTTCTATCGTGATCGATTCACCTGCCAACAGACCCAGTCCATCGCCTGCTCCAAATTCAGCCCCGTCCATCCGTGCCTGGCCTGCAACCACATGCAAATAGCCTGAGCCAGAAAGTTCGAAATTCTGTCCCTGAGATAATTTCAGTTGCGACATGGACACATCGGCATTGATCGCCACGGCCGTATCGCTACCCTGTGGGGTGACAATGGGCGTAAGCGCGCCTTCTTGGACAATTTTCTTTTGCTCGTAACGGGGTTGGATGCCCTGCTGTTTCGGTAGCACCCAGATTTGTAGAAAGTTTACGTCCTCATTATCTGAGGCATTAAACTCCGAATGCTCGATACCCGTCCCGGCGCTCATGATCTGAATGTCACCGGCTGGAATGGTGGCCTGATTGCCTTGGCTGTCTTTGTGCGCCAGCGCCCCGCGGACGACATAGGAAATAATTTCCATGTCCCGATGCCCGTGCCGGCCAAAGCCCATGCTAGGCGCCACCCAGTCGTCATTAATCACACGCAAATGCGAAAAGCCCATGTGCGCCGGATCGTAGTAATTAGCGAAGGAAAAACTGTGGTGGCTCTTCAGCCACCCGTGGTCGGCATGACCTCGATCTTGTGCTTTGCGAATGTACATGCTGTACCTCCTTAGTTGCCACCAGACTATGCAAAGCTCTCCCCGCCAGAAAGGGTTCAATCGGCATGGGATTGATTCCATTTTGGCGAGGATGCTTGATCAGGCCTTCCAAAGACGGTTCAATCCCGCCATGCAATCCCTTGTCGAAGCCGTATCGTTGATCGCTTCATTCGATCCCGAACTGTATTCCATCCTGGCACTGACGCTGCAAGTCAGCCTGGGTGCCTTGGTGATTGCCTGCGCTATCGGGTTTCCCTTGGGTGCGTGGCTGGCAATCAGTCAGCCGCGAGGAAAGCGGTTCTGGGTCGCGACCTTGAACGCAATGATGGGCTTGCCACCAGTGGTCGTAGGCCTTGGGGTGTACCTCCTGTTATCGCGCCAAGGCCTATTGGGCTGGATGGAGCTGTTGTACTCACCAACGGCCATGATCATCGCGCAATGCGTACTGATTACCCCAATCATCGCCGCCCTAACCCATCAGACGCTGGCTCAACTCGAGCGTCGTTATCGCGATCTGTTTCGCTCGCTGAAGGTTTCGAAGCGCCGGGCCATTCGAGCTTATTTAGTGGAGAGCCGTGAAGCGCTTAGCACCTGCGCCATGGCCGGTTTTGGCCGAGCACTCGCCGAGGTCGGGGCCGTCATCATTGTTGGAGGTAACATTGACGATTTTACTCGAGTACTCACCACTTCCATCGCACTCGAAACCAGCCGCGGAAACTTGAGTCTAGCCATGGCGCTGGGCATCGTTCTATTAACGCTATCGCTGATTGTGAATCTGGCGGTCTCCAGTCTGCGAGGCCGACATGATTGAGATAAAGCATCTTACCCTGCCTGGAATTTTGCACGATGTCAGTGCGACGCTTACTGCACCTGTGACTGTCATTTTGGGTGCTAATGGCGCTGGCAAATCGCAACTGCTCCGCAGTGTCCATGGCTTAACTCAACCCTCCAGTGGACAGATTCACGCCACCGCTGACCAAGCCATGGTGTTTCAAGAAACTCTGGTTCTCAATCGCAGTGTCGCGGCTAACCTGAAATTCGCACGTCCTGGAGCCCGCGATTCCCAGATTCAATCAAGTCTAAAACAGGTCCAACTGAGTCATTTAGCGGATCGCCCGGCACCGCTGCTGTCTTTGGGTGAAAAGCAACGCCTGGCCATGGCTCGAGCGCTGATCATGCAACCAAAACTACTGTTGCTGGATGAGCCCAGCGCGAGCCTGGATCCACAATCCAGCCAAGTACTTGAGTCGATCATTACCGACTTGTCTGGCGTTCAAATTATTCTGGTGACTCACTCACTGGCTCAGGCCAAACGCCTGGCCGATGAAGTGGTGTTCATGCATCAAGGCCGGTTACTCGAACAGACATCAGCTGAGCAGTTCTTTGACCGTCCAACCACCCGAGAAGCACAGGGTTATGTGGCACTGGAACGCTGGTAAGGCGATTATCGCCTGTGCGCTGGCTTGGCCTGCGCTAGCCGATACGCTGATCCTGCAATCGGCGACCTCGCCCAGGGACAGTGGGTGGTTTGATCAGGTCCTGCCGATTGCTGAGCGGGCTCTGAATATCGACATTCAAGTGATTGCTGTTGGCAGTGGACAAGCGATTAAAAACGCACAGCGCTGCGACGGCGATTTATTGCTGACCCATGCGCCAGCAGCGGAAATCAAATTTATTGAAGCGGGCTTTGGGCAATCTCGGATCGTTCTGATGAACAATCCCTTTGTGCTGATCGGGCCCGTTGATGATCCCGCTGGGATAAGCGGTTTGAGCAGCGCCGCAGATGCGCTGAAGAAAATACATCAAACCCAACATCGATTTATCAGCCGCGGTGACGATTCCGGCACGCATGCCGCCGAGCTGAGGTTATGGCAACAGGCTCAACGGGATCCGCGCCCCTACTCAGGCGATTGGTATTGGCAAAGTGGTGCCGGCATGGGCGGTGTTTTGAACATCGCCGCCGAAACAGGCGCTTATGCGCTGTCGGATCGTGCCAGCTGGATTGCCTTTGGGCGCAAACAACAACATCAAATCCTGCTGGAAGACTTGCCTGAATTAGCCAATCCCTATCATTGGGTCACGCTCAATCCTGAACATTGCCCAATGGCAAATCATCATGCGGCCAATCGGCTGGTTGAGTGGTTTCGCACGCCAGCGGGTCAGCAGGCCATAGAGTCTCATCGATACCTGGGGCAGCCGCTTTTTACAGCCCCCAACTCGAATAGGGGTAGTAGGTAACCCACTGACCCGGTTCGACCTCGGTCTGATCTTCATCCAACATCGATAAGCCTTCAGAGAAGCTTAAGCCGGCCAGTCGCGCCGCCCCGTCTTTTGGAAACACCTCAACCTGACCCTCGCGCACTCGGGCTCGCCAATACTCTCGGCGACCGGCTGGGGAGGTTCGTCGAAATGCCGCCGGCAGTTGAAAACCTTGTGGCTCAAACCAGCCACGATGACTGAGTAAGCCGAGGCAAGGGCTCAAAACCAACAGCGCACAAACCCAAGCGGCAGCGGGATTACCGGGCAGTGCAAACACCGGCGTTTGCGCGATTTGGCCCACGGCCATAGGCGAGCCAGGTTTTAATGCCAACCGCCAGTGATTCACTTGGTCTAAGCAATCTCGGACATGATCCTCGTCTCCTACGCTGGCGCCGCCTAAGGTCACCATCACATCACAGCGCTGAGCCAGATCGAGCAATCGTTCTCGAATCACTCCCGGCGAATCTGGCGCCGGATCTGCCTCGATCACCTGATGGCCCTGGGCTCGGATTAACGCAGAGATCATGCTCTGGTTGGTGTTGATGACCTGACCGGCTCGCAACGGCTGCCCCGGGGCCGCCAATTCATCGCCGGTCGCCAACAGCCCGACTCGCAGTCGAGCATAGACCTCAACCTCGGTCACACCTGAGGCTAACAGCGCCGGCAAATGCTGCGGGCAGACTTGGGTATTGCCTGCCAAAACGACTTGGCCCAAGCCAATGTCTTCTCCGGACTGGCGAATGTTACGTCCCGGCTGGATTTCCACTTCGCAGGTCAGATCCCGCTCGCAACAATGGACTCGCTCTTGTTCGATGACCGCGGTTGCGCCCTCAGGAATTATGGCACCGGTTAGGATTCGCAAAGCTTGCTGAGGCTTTAACTGCTCAGAAAACGGCCGGCCTGCGGCGCTGACGCCTTCAATACATAGATAGTGCTCGAACTGCCCCGCCACGGCATAGCCATCCATTGCACTCACAGGCTGTGGTGGATGAGCTTGGCTAGCGCAGATAGGCTTGGATGTAACCCAGCCCAATGCCTCAAACGGGCTGAGCTTCTGGCGCTCCAGCGCCATCGGTTGAAGCTCCAAGCGAAGCGCCTGCAGGACAGATTCAACAGAGACTTTCATAGTCCGCCTGGGTGTTGATGTTGATAAAATCAAACTCGAAGGGAAGCACACGAAACCGCTGAGTATCCGTAAAGGCACGCACTTTTCTGGCGCCGTGTTTCAGGGCCTGACTCAACGAGGGCACGACGTCGACAGACCAAGCACCCAAAATGGGTTGCACCCGACCTTGGCAATCGGCTACCAGGACGATATCGGATTGATCGTCGGCCGCCGCCAGTAATCGATCAAAAAACTCGGCTGGAAGGGTCGGCATATCACCCGCCAGCGTAACCACACTTTCAAAGCCCTGATCGCGCGCCCAGAGTAGGCCGGCTTCAATGCCCGCCAAGGGGCCTAGGCCGCCAGTCGAATAATCCGCTACAACAGGAAGCTCAAAGTCTGCAAAGCGCTCGTGAGGTGGTTGGGCATTCAGTACCACTGGTAGCGAAATTTGACTGAGCAGGCTCGATAGCAAGGTTCCCTGCCCCCAGGGCAGCAAGCATTTGTCTATCCCGCCCATACGCAGGGCCCCGCCACCGGCCAAGACCACGACAGCGGCGTTATACTGATCTCTCATCATCACAGCCTAACAAAGATCGCCTCTTAAACCTGTCGAGAGCCGACGCCAATTTTTGTCACCTTTCGGTCCAAACCCGAGACCGGTTCACAAGTTCTAACTCGTAACAACTGTAAGTCCAACACTTCTGGTACGCCTGTGCTATCTCATAGGTATGTGGAAAGGATTCGAACGTATTTGTGTGCTGGCAGGGATGATAATTATCAGCCCGCTTACCAGTGCCCAACAAATCGAAGTGTTTGAGGACGCTCAAGACACCGTCACGATTGAACAGATCCTCGCCAACCCGGCGTGGTTTCAAAAAACCGATCAAGTCTCACCAGGATTTAGCGATTCAACCTATTGGTTACGGGTGAAGCTGACCAACCCCAGCGATCAACCTCGTGATCAGGTGGTCCAATTTCATTCTCATGCCTTATCCGAAGTGTTTGCTTATCGCGAAGTTGCGGGGCAACTCGAACGATCTCGCATGGGAACGCGAGTACCGCTGAATCAGCGCCCGATGCCAGGCACCTTGTTAAGCTTTCCTTTCGAAATACCCGCCAATACCGATCACTGGGTCCATTTCAAAGTCGCGAATGAATATGGCGTCGCTTTGGGACACGACATTATCTCTCCAGAGCAGGCCAACGAAAACAACACTCATTTTGTATGGCTCAATGCATTAATCGCTGGCGCATTACTGTCTCTTGTTGCGTACAACGCATCCGTTGCCTATGCCACGTCCAGTCGGATTTACATTGCTTACACGTTGTTTTTGACAATCAGTTTTTTGAATTTCCTGATTGCCAGTCACTTACTCGAACAAGTCGGCTTGCTGATCAGCCGTCAGCCTACTGGCTACAATATATTGTTATTTTTTTCCCTATCCTTATGGTTTTTAGACGAATTATTTAAAGATAAGCTGACTCAGTTAAGTCGCGTCTGTACGGGCTTGGGTCTACTGCTTCTAATTTCGCACCTAGCGCTTCCTCCTCCAAAGATTGTCGAGACCCTCGCCAACATCACGGCACCCATTGTCTTACTCATAATAGCGACCAAGATCGTTGCGGCTTGGCGGCAAGGTCATGAATTTGCTCGTTATATTGGTGTTGGTTGGTTGCTGTATCTAGTCGGAACTTTAATGACCGCGCTAACTTTAAAAGGCCAACTACCGCCCTACTTTGCGTCGGGGAATGCGATAGGTAACGTTCTGGAAGCCTTGGTGTTTTCTGCCGTTCTGGCGGGTCGCCTACGGCAACAAGATAACGAAAATCGCCGCCTGATCCATGATTTAAAGAAAACTCTTAGGCACGACAATTTGACTGGGTTATTGAACCGCACCGGTATTCAAGATTGGCTAGGTCAAAACGCACAGCAGAACATGGGCTTGGTGCTTGTGGATATCGACCGGTTCAAATCCGTTAACGACACGTATTCAACCCAGGCCGGTGATCGGTTGTTGACACAGATCGCGTTGAATTTGAAAAACCATGTGCCTGGCGAAGGCCAAATTGGACGACTGGGAAGTGATGAGTTTTTGATCGCCCTCCCATTTGTCTCCGAAGAGCAGCTAATACATGAAACCCAACAGCTCGTGAGGACAGTCCATAAAAGCCATATTGACTACGCCGGACAATCCATTTCACGCACAGCCTCAGCCGGCTCGGTCCATCTGAGCGCTGAGCATCTGCTCGCTCAAGCGATGACTGAAGCAGATTTGGCTTTGTCGAACGCGAAGCGATCAGGTGGCGATAAATACACACATTTTACTGCAGAATTTAAAGAGGAAATGATCCGGAGCGGGGCCTACATCACTGATGTCCAAATTGAGACGGCGCTTCGAGCGCAAGAGTTTAAATACTTCGTACAACCCATTTATCGAGCCAATCTCAATGGCACCACCATAGAAGGACTTGAAGCACTGATCCGCTGGGTCAAACCGGACGGCGAATTGCTTTTGCCCGGTGCTTTCGCCAAAAAATTTGACGCGGTGTTTTTCAAACCGGAACACCGAGACACACGCCAGTCCATGCGCCAAGCGGTCTTTGATGCGCTTAAGTCGTTTGGTTCGGTTTATGTTTCTTGGAATTTTTCTGCTGACCAACTGGGGCAAGTTGCTTTTGTGGATGAGCTCATTCATGAATTTAATGCACTTGATACGGGCTCAACCCAAATAGTCATCGAGCTTTCTGAACACAAAGCCGAGTCAGACTTTGATTCCTCAACCCTAATCGAACAACTTAAACGGCTCCGGGCTGAGGGCTTTCATGTCGCCTTGGACGATTTTGGCATTGAGCATAGCAATATCGATCGCCTGACCACTCTTCCCCTGGATATCGTGAAGCTCGATCGCAGTTTGATTAAGAAACATCGCGACTCCACTCGGACCAACTTTGTCATTCGCTCGATCGTGGTGCTATGTCGATCGCTGAAACTCAAGATCATTGCCGAGGGCATCGAGACCGAAAATGACGTACGACGCTTACGGGCCTGTAACGTCGAGTCGCAACAGGGCTTTTGGCATGCTCGTCCAATGGACCCGGTTGCTTTGTCGCCCCTAATGGGCCCGCCTCGCGCAACTAGGAACCTGGTCTTGATTCAGCCGAACTAGGTAAGCTCTGCATACTAGGCCAATCCCGGACGGCTTCGGTCAGGCCTTGTAGCGTTTTTAATTCCAACTCATGCCGCCCTTGCTCGCGATAAACCTGGGCCAAAGATTCATACGTCTGGCCATTGGGTTGATCGGCCAAACTGGCTTCAAACGCTTGCTCTGCCATGGACAAATCGCCCTGACGCCAAGCCAACTGACCCCGAGCAAAATCCAGCGGAGCACGATGCTGCAGACCCTTGCCCAACTTATCTAAAAACACCAGACGCGCTGCCGGATCCTCGGATTGAATTTGTGCGTAGAGAACAAAGAGTTCAGCTTCTGGCGCCTTTTTAAGTGCTTTTTCAAGCTCTTTGACCGCCAGCTCCGTTGCATTGGCGGAGATCAGGCCCTGAATCAAAATCTTGATCAACCCGGCGTCTAATTGGAGCGTCTTAGGTATTGCGGTCCAGGTCGTTTTCAGTGCCAAGGGCCATTGGTTTGGCTTGCTGGCGGGCTCGGCGTCCTCAACCGCTTGCTTTAGGCTCAAGCTGTAGGCTTCCACCTCTAACGCTGCGCAATCCTCGGCTGGCATGACCTGAAATTTCTTTGCCAGCGGCAGCAAATCAATCAACTCTTCAATACGGCCCAATGCCTGACACACCTGACAACTGAGCATGATGAGCTCCTTGTCTTTGGCTTTTTGTTTACGAAGAGCCCTCAAGGTCTCTGCACAGGCTTCCAATTGGCCGTTATCAAACTGCATGCGCGCCTCGGCCAAGCCAATTGCTAGCTCACTGCCCGGTGCGGTTTCCAATGCTTTTACCAGCAACTCATCTCGCTGATCACCTCGGCCCAACGCGTTGGCTGCCTCAGCCGCAGACAGATAGTTGATAAAGGCAATGTCGCTTCGCGGTGCGGCGGAAGTTAGGTGTTTCAATGCCGCTTCATAGCGACCCATGCGCAGCTCCATAAACCCTTTCTGCGTCGCATCGCGAGCACTGCGACCACGCAGACGCGCCCACAAACGACCGATTCCTTCTGGCGAATCCAACAGCCGGCCCATCAGGCGCAAAGTGACGTAACCGATACCCGCCGTTACCGTCAAAATCGCCAGGGCCACCCAGATACTCATTTCTACCGTGGTATTGCCATAGGCAAACAGCACATAGCCGGGATCCTTTTTGATGGCTTGGCCCACCAACGTACCGCCGGCTAGGGCAGCCCCGATTAGGATTAAAAATGCAATAACTTTAACCAGAGCCCGCATTACCGGCCTCCCAGAGCTTCGTCACGTTGCTTTTGCAGCGCTTTTAGCTCGGCCAAGGCCTTGCCCACTCGAGGTATGTCCTGCGCAACGGGCAAGCCCTGCAATCGATCGAGAGTCGTAACCAACGACTGCTGTTCAGAATCATCAAGGAAATAACGATTCGTCCAGACATGGGCTCGCTCCAGAGTGCTTTGCCAAGTGACGGTATTCTCGTCTAACAGCGCCAGTTGCGCCTGTTCGAGCATCAACCGCAAATTTTGCCGAGCGTAGACCGCTTCGGTCGGAGTAGGCAGAGGGTCAATCGGATTGGCGCGTTGACGCACGGTGACGAAGCTAGACAGCGTCTGCATCAGGCCTTGATCGTCCTCGGCCACTTTACCGGCTGGCGCCTGAGCCAATTCAATCGGAGACATGGATAAACGATCAATACGATCGGCTGCCGCTGCCAACTCTAAATACAACCCATCACGATCAATGGCAGGAAGCGCACGTAGGGCTGCGATGTCTGTAGCCAGCGCCCGGCGGATAGGAAAGAGCTCCGCATCGTCTGCACCTGCCAGGGTTTGGTCCGCTGAAAGCATCAGCGACAGGCCGGTCGCCACATCACGGCCGGCTTGAATCCGCTGGATGGCGATTCGCAACAGATATTCGACCTCGGCCAGCAGATATTCCTGCGCACGATTGCCTTCAAGCAACTCGAGTCGGGTTCGAGTCTCGGCCAAATCGGTCACCAATACCTGTAACTGTTCGAAGACGTCGTCGCTGGTGGACTGCACGGCCGAGGCGATTTCAGCCACCTGAACTTGATTACCTTGGATCTGAGTCATCTCTTGCTGAAGCTGTGCAAGCGGAGCCGTGGCTTGGTTCAAAACCGCCACTGAAGTCTGTAGGTCAGCAAGCTGTGATTGCAGATCTGTACTCTGGGCATTCTGCTGAAAGGCGATTCCAGCGCCACCCAGTGCCGCTATCAAGGCCAATCCTGACAAGATCAGTGGAAGGCGAGAGGCCTTAGGCTGGCTAGCATGCGAAACCTCATCCGCTTCACCCTCAGATGCATCGGCTTGCTCTATTTCGACGGGCTCAAGCGTCTCAACGTCTTCAACTGGCTGATCCACTTTGTCGTTTTCACTCATACCCTGTCCTTCAAAACCGCTTGGATAAAACTGTCATCACTGGCACTGCCCAGTACCTGAGTCACAGGCAGACCGACCTCTCGCGCCGCCTCGGCCACTCTTGCACTGGGTACCCACACCTCGTTAATCGGGTGCGGCCATTCGGCCACGGCCCGGGCAATCTCCGCCGAGGTCACCCATAGATTAACGGATCTGGCCTCCGGTGACTCGGCGGGTACTGGACCCTTGACCCGGCGGTACAAGGAAAGTCGCGTGAGCTCGGCCCTTGCCAGACCCTGTTCAATCAACTCACGCCCGCCCTCTCCGGCGGCCAACAAAACTCGCCGTGAATTTTGGGCAAGCGCTAATACGCCTTCACTGTCGGCCTGCTTGGGCACCCGCGGAGAGAATCCATAGTCTTGAAGAATCTGGGCCGTACCCGGGCCCACCGCAATGCAATCGATGCCCAAGGGCAATTGAGGCCAGTATTGATCGATCTCATCGATGAGTCGCCGGGCCGCGGGTTTGGACACCACAATCAAGGTGTCGAACTGATCCAGCTCCATAATGACGCGATGGTCGATCTCCAGCGACTCAATACGAATCGCCGGTGTCACCTTCGCTGGAATGCCCAGGGAATTCAGCCGCTGGACCAGCGCGTCAGCCTCGGGCTGCGGACGCGCTATCCACCACATCTAAGGCGCGCTGGCGAGTAGCTCACCCGCCCCGTCGGCCAAAAGCTGTTCGGCCAGCGCAATGCCCATGTCAGCCGCCGAATCCGGATGGCCGGTCGTTTCAACTTCCATTAACTGACTGCCGTCGGCTGCGCCCACCCGAGCCCGGACCCGCAATTGTCCGTCGATGTGCTGAGCGTGTACCGCCAAGGGCACCTGACAACCGCCGTCTAGGCGAGTCGAGACGCCACGTTCTGCAGCAATGCGCTGCGCTGTCGTCGCATCTAACAAGACTTGAATTCGCTCAAGCGTTGCCGGATCGTCAAGCCGCGCTTCAAGTCCCAATACGCCCTGACCCACCGCCGGCAGGCAATCTTCAATGCTGATACGCTGGGTGATTCGCTCGGCCAATCCCATGCGCTCCAGACCCGCGACCGCCAAAATGAGCGCGTCGTACTGCCCTTCATCGAGCTTACGCAAACGCGTTTGCAAATTACCTCGACACACTTTGAACTCGAGATCCGGCCGCAGATGCTTCAGTTGGCTGACTCGGCGCAAACTGGCGCTGCCCACCACTGCGCCCTCAGGCAAGGCTTCAAAAGAATCGTATTGGTTGCTGACAAAGGCATCCCGTGGGTCCTCGCCTGCCATCACGCCGACCAAACCCAAGCCCTCGGGGAAATGAACCGGCACGTCTTTGAGTGAATGCACCGCCAGATGCGCGCGGCCATCCAATAAGGCTTTTTCGAGCTCTTTAACAAACAGACCCTTTCCGCCTGACGTATACAGGGGGCCTTCAAGCTTTTGATCGCCCTCGGTGGTCATCGGAAGTAACGAGACCGTTAAGTCCGAATGCGCTTGTTGTAATAGGGCTTGAACGTGCTCGGCCTGCCACATGGCCAACGGGGATTCACGGGTGGCAATAATCAATTCCATGGTGTGTCCTTCACTGCTCAAGCGTTGCCGGATCGTCAAGCCGCGCTTCAAGTCCCAATACGCCCTGACCCACCGCCGGCAGGCAATCTTCAATGCTGATACGCTGGGTGATTCGCTCGGCCAATCCCATGCGCTCCAGACCCGCGACCGCCAAAATGAGCGCGTCGTACTGCCCTTCATCGAGCTTACGCAAACGCGTTTGCAAATTACCTCGACACACTTTGAACTCGAGATCCGGCCGCAGATGCTTCAGTTGGCTGACTCGGCGCAAACTGGCGCTGCCCACCACTGCGCCCTCAGGCAAGGCTTCAAAAGAATCGTATTGGTTGCTGACAAAGGCATCCCGTGGGTCCTCGCCTGCCATCACGCCGACCAAACCCAAGCCCTCGGGGAAATGAACCGGCACGTCTTTGAGTGAATGCACCGCCAGATGCGCGCGGCCATCCAATAAGGCTTTTTCGAGCTCTTTAACAAACAGACCCTTTCCGCCTGACGTATACAGGGGGCCTTCAAGCTTTTGATCGCCCTCGGTGGTCATCGGAAGTAACGAGACCGTTAAGTCCGAATGCGCTTGTTGTAATAGGGCTTGAACGTGCTCGGCCTGCCACATGGCCAACGGGGATTCACGGGTGGCAATAATCAATTCCATGGTGTGTCCTTCACTGCTGGACACAGGATACTGTGCGTGGACGCCTTACACCATGTCCGAGTTGAATGACTGGGCCAGTACGGCTTTGTATACGCGGGCTCGCTGACGCCTCGAAACAGGAAGCCGGCTAGCACAGCCCTCCACCTTGATGCCCTGCTCGCCCAAGTCGGTCACCCACTGCGGGGCCACCAGTAGCCTTCGATGGATTCGAAGCCACTGCGGAAATCGTTGCTCAAGCGAGGTGAGACTGCCCGGAAAGTGCAGAATCCCATGACGCGTGTGCACCCAAAGCTGGCGGTCTTTGACTTCACAATATTGTACGTCGCGAGCATCAACCAAACACCAACGCTCGCCGTCTTTGAGCCAGAGCCGATCCGAGCGACGGGCTTGCCTATCCATACGAGCGGTCAGGGCCAGCAATTTTTCTGAGGCAAAGGGCCAGTGCAAATAACCATCAATTCCGCGTTCGGCCATGATCCGCGCATCCGAGTCGGTTCGACCGAGGGCAATCCGCCACCGAATCGAGCCCGGTTGCGCATCTACCTGATTCCATAATGCAGGGTCGGCGGGAGCAAACAGGATCTGTGGAGATAAGGCGTCAACGGCACCCGCGTCAAACTGCTCAAACAATCCAACACCGATACCCCCCACCCAACGATTTAATGCCCGCTCAAGTCGTTCACGAATCCTAGGATCGGCTTCGATCAGCACCCATCGAAGGGGATTGGTTGTATACTCCGCGCCTGTCATACAGGGAGCATAGGCAATGAGCACCAACAAACCGGACACCAACGCCTCATGGGGCGGACGTTTCAGCGAAGCAACCGACGCTTTTGTGCAGGAGTTCACAGCTTCCGTCCAGTTTGACCAACGCATGTTCGCCGAAGACATCCGTGGCAGTCGTGCTCACGCGCGTATGTTGGGCGTGCAGGGGGTCCTAACGGCCGATGAGGTCGCCCAGATCGACCAAGGATTGGTGCAAATCGAAGGCGAAATCGCAGCCGGCACTTTCAATTGGTCGATTGCCCGGGAAGACGTGCACATGAACGTCGAAGCGCGCCTCGTCGACCTGATTGGTGACGTTGGCAAGAAGCTGCACACCGGCCGCTCTCGTAATGACCAAGTCGCCACCGACATCCGGTTGTGGCTACGGGGACAAATTGAACTCGTCAAAGGCCAAATTCAGCGTCTACAGAGCGGCATTTTAGACCTAGCCGATGCCCATGCCGATCTAATCATGCCCGGCTTTACGCACCTGCAAACAGCGCAACCGGTAACCTTTGGCCACCATCTGATGGCTTGGTACGAGATGCTAGCCAGGGATCTAAGCCGGTTTGAAGACGCTCAAGCTCGCATGAACCAGTGTCCGCTGGGTGCAGCCGCACTGGCCGGTACCACCTTCCCGATTGACCGTCACTTCACTGCACGTGAGTTAGGCTTTGACGGCCCCACCCGCAACAGTCTGGACAGCGTGTCGGATCGGGACTTTGCAATTGAATTTGTTTCAGCCGCCAGCCTGTGTGCCATGCACATGACTCGCATGAGCGAGGAACTAATCATATGGGCGAGCGCTCAATTTGATTTCATTGAATTACCTGATCGCTTCTGCACCGGCTCTTCGATCATGCCGCAAAAGAAAAACCCCGACGTACCCGAGCTCGTTCGTGGTAAGTCCGGTCGCGTCTACGGACACTTGATGTCGTTGCTAACCCTGAGGAAAAGCCAGCCGTTGGCTGACACCAAGGACCATCAA
>JAAXJV010000008.1:340-2136 GCA_012269655.1 Pseudomonadales bacterium | reverse complement strand
AGACAAAGAGCCCCTATTCGATACGGTTGATACGCTGCTGGGCTGTCTGATGTCCTTTGCGGACATGGTGCCTGCAATCAAACCCAAGGCGGACCCCATGCGCCAAGCGACCCTCAAGGGTTTCGCCACCGCCACCGATTTAGCCGACTATTTGGTCCGTAAAGGACTGCCCTTCCGTGATGCTCACGAAGTGGTCGGCAAAGCCGTCGGCCTAGGCGTGTCAACCGGCCGCGACTTAGCTGAATTTGATTTGGCGGAATTACAGGCCTTTGACGGTCGCATCGAAGCCGACGTGTTCGAGGTATTAACCCTAGAAGGCAGCGTCAACGCTCGAGATCATTTTGGGGGTACGGCGCCTGCTCAGGTGCGCAAACAGATCGCCGACGCACGGGCTAAATTAGCCTAAAACCTGCTCTATCGCCTGTGCGATTCGTGCGCTGGCGCCTTGATGCTGGCGCACGATATGTCGGTTTGATTGACCGTCTAATTCTAGCGCCCGTTGTAAGCCTGCCTTGAGCGAGGCATGATCCACATCCACCAGCGCGCCCCTGTTCAAATGCTCAAATACCTGCGCGAAGTTAAAGCGCGAGGGGCCTGCAAGCAAAACGCAGCCTTGCTCAGCCGCCTCGATCGGATTCTGTCCGCCGTGTTCAATCAAAGTACCGCCGACGAACACCACCTGAGCCTGACTGTACCAACTGCGCAACTGCCCCATTTGGTCCCCTAGCACCACCTTGGCATCGCCGGCATCGCCCTGTGACAGTCGGACCACGGGCAGCCCATGACTTTCAATCAGGCGGGCCACTTCATCAAACCGCTGCGGGTGACGCGGCACCAACAATAGCCGAGCGGGCAAATCTCGGCAGGCTTCCAATATCGCTGTTTCTTCGGTGGCATGCGTACTGGCGGCGATGATCCAAGGGCCGTTCCCCAAGCTCTTGCGGGCTTTCTCTGAGGCATCCTTTGAAAGCAGGTCGAGGTCGTATTTCAAGTTACCCATCACCTGAACATCGGCTGCGCCCAAGCGCCCAAAGGCTTTCGCATGATCGGTGGTTTGAGCTAGCACCTGGACTTTTTCCAACATGGGACGAGTCAAGGCAGCAAATCGCTGATAGCCCGATTCGGATTTGGCACTCATGCGTCCATTAACCAAGAAAACAGGACAACGGGCCTGATGAATTAAGTTGGGCCACAGCTCGGTCTCTACCAACACCAAGGCTTTGGGGCGGATGCATTGATGCCAACGCCGCATTGCCCAGGGCAGATCGTAGGGCAAATAGGCATGGGTACAGTCCGGCGCGAGATGACGAATTTGCTCAGCCCCGGTGGGAGTCGTGGTGGTCACCAGTACCCGGTATTGCTGCGCCCATGTCTTAGCTAAGGGAGCAATTGCCCGGGCCTCACCGACACTGGCCGCATGAATCCACAGATCCTGTGGCCCCGGTACGCCTAATCCCAAGCGCTGGGCCGGCGCACTTTGACCCGGCCCGTATTTCAGACGGCCACGGATCAACAAAATCGGCGTCAACAGGGTGAGAAGGAGGGTGTATAGGGCGTGCATGAAGATAAGGTTAACATTGATGTGAGGCTTTAGTCGCAGGGCATGATATTCTGCGGCGCCATGGCCACCCAACACAGCACGCTCGAGAACCTATTCGTTCGTTTTAGCATCACATTGCTAAAACTTGTGTGCCGTTTGCCCAAAGGTCTTGGATATTCAATTGGCGCTGTCATTGGTTATTTAACCGCGCGATTTTCCAAAAATCGTAATCGAACCTCCCTAACCAATTTAAAAC
>JAAXJV010000008.1:0-330 GCA_012269655.1 Pseudomonadales bacterium | reverse complement strand
AGTCTGTCTGTTCCCGAACGCCTCAAACTCAACAGCGACACCTTTGCTAATAATGGTATTGGGCTGATTGAGACCGGCTGGTCTTGGTGGGCAGACCCGAAACCCTTCTGGGATAAGCTCAACGTAGAAGGCGAAGAGCATCTCGAACAAGCCCTAAAAAATGGGCGCGGCGTGGTTTTGATCGGCGGACACTTTTCCGCCTTAGATCTCGGCGGTCTATTGTTTGCAAAACTGGTCGATCGATTTGCAGCCACCTATCGGCCGCATAACTGTGAATTGCTGGAGAATGAACTATTGTCCGTCAGAGGCCGGTTCATGGAACTCATTGAT
>JAAXJV010000267.1 GCA_012269655.1 Pseudomonadales bacterium | reverse complement strand
GGCCCAGACGAGGTGCGCTTTATTCTGGTGGATCCCAAGATGCTGGAGCTCAGCGTTTATGAGGGCATTCCCCACCTGCTATCACCTGTCGTCACCGATATGAAAGAGGCTGCGAATGCACTCAGATGGTGTGTTGGCGAGATGGAACGTCGCTATAAGCTGATGGCCCAGGTCGGCGTCCGGAATCTGGCAGGCTTTAACAAGAAGGTCAAAGACGCCCGCGATGCCGGCGAGCCTATGCTGGATCCCTTATGGAATCCGGAAAATGCGGGTATTGGTGAAACCAGCGCGCCTGAGCTGGATACCCTTCCCATGATCGTGGTCGTGATCGACGAATTTGCCGACATGATGATGATCGTGGGCAAAAAAGTGGACCAATTGATTGCCCGGATCGCTCAAAAAGCGCGAGCCGCAGGCATTCACTTGATCCTTGCAACCCAGCGTCCTTCGGTTGATGTGATCACGGGTTTGATCAAGGCCAACGTGCCGACCCGAATTGGCTTCCAAGTCTCGTCAAAAATCGACAGCCGAACAGTCTTGGATCAAGGCGGCGCCGAGCAATTACTGGGTCATGGCGACATGCTGTTCTTACCGCCGGGCACCGGTATGCCGGTGCGTGTGCATGGCTGTCTGGTCGAGGATGACGAGGTGCATCGCGTTGTCGAGCACTGGAAAGGGCAGGGCAGTCCAGACTTGGTGCCAGACATTTTATCGGGTTATGACGAGTCCGAAGGCGCCGGGGGCACAGGCGCAGATGGTGAAGGCGGCAACGCCGAAGAATCCGATCCCCTGTACGATCAAGCGGTCGAGTTTGTCTTGGAGTCGCGTCGAGCTTCGATCAGTGCGGTTCAACGAAAACTGAAAATTGGTTACAACCGCAGTGCTCGGATGATCGAGGCGATGGAAGCGGCCGGTGTCGTGTCCTCGATGGGGCACAACGGACAGCGGGAAGTGATTGCACCCAAGCCAAGGAGCCACGATTGAAATTCATAGTTGCGCTAGCGTTTTTGGCAGGGTCTGCATGGGCAGGACCGGCCGACGAGTTGACTCAGCGTCTGGCAACGCTCAGCACACTTGAGGCCGAATTTACCCAATTAGCACGGGATGCCGCAGGTCGGGACATTCAATCAATCCCTGGCACCCTAGCCCTAGCCCGACCCAATTTAATGCGCTGGGAGACTCAGGATCCGATTCCTCAACTGATCGTCAGCGACGGGGAATCCCTATGGACCTATGACAAAGATTTAGAACAAGTCACTCGAGATCCCGTATCCGTCTTGGCCGACAGTCCAGCGGCGTTATTGCTCAATCTGAATGATCAAGATTTGGCTCAGCAATATTTTGTTGAGGAATTGCAGCGAGCGGGTGACAAGGTGGTCTACCAGCTCACGCCCAATGACGATTCCTTGTATCAGGCTTTGGTTTTGGAATTCCTGGGCGATATACCGCTGTCTGTCGGCGTGATTGATACGCTGGATCAACAGACCCGAATTACCCTGCGTAATGTCAGTTTAAATCAGCCGGCAACAACCGCTTTTGAGTTCACACCGCCCGCGGGCGTCGACCTGCTGGACAATCGAGAGCCTTAATGGCCGATCTGTTTGATCAATCTTCACCGGTCAGCCAGCCCTTGGCGGCTCGACTGCGTCCGCAAAGTTTAGAGCAGGTGATTGGTCAGGCACATCTTTTAGGGCCCGAGGGCCCGTTGACTCAAATGCTGTCCCGAGGGCATTTGCCTTCGATCATTTTTTGGGGGCCGCCGGGTGTCGGGAAGACGACCTTGGCTCGATTGCTGTCGCAGCATATCGAAGCCGAGATGCTAACGCTCTCGGCGGTGACCAGTGGGGTCAAGGACATTCGAGGGGTGATCGATCAAGCCCGGGCACTCAATGCGCGGCAGATTCGGACCGTACTGTTTGTTGACGAGGTGCATCGATTTAATAAAGCGCAGCAGGACGCGTTTCTTCCCTTCGTTGAGGACGGCTTGATAACGCTGATCGGCGCCACGACCGAGAATCCAGCGTTTGAACTTAATGCCGCGTTATTAAGCCGTGCTCGGGTGCTGCCGCTTAAATCGTTGAATGCTTCAGAGCTCAGCCAACTGATTGACCGAGGCTTGGATGCTCGCACGATCGCACCGAATGCACGGGATGCTTTGGTCGATGCGGCCGATGGTGATGCGCGGCGCTGTCTAGGGCTGTTGGAATCGGCCATGGACCTGACACAGGATCAGATCGAGCTGTCTGACTTGGCGCATTTATTGGGCGCCGCGGTGCGCCGTTTCGATAAGGGCGGAGATCAGTTTTACGATCAGATATCAGCACTGCACAAATCGCTACGTGGCTCGAGTCCGGATGCGGCCCTGTATTGGTTAGCTCGAATGCTCGATGGCGGCTGCGACCCGCTATATCTGGCCAGGCGTATGGTTCGGATGGCCAGTGAAGACATCGGCAACGCCGACCCTCGGGCTTTACAGGTCGCCATGGACGCTTACCAAGCGACCGAGCGTTTGGGCATGCCAGAAGCGGAATTGGCTTTGGCTCAGGCGGCGACATTTTTGGCCAGCGTGCCGAAAAGTAATGCGGTTTACACGGCCTGGAAGGCGGCCAAGGCTTTAGCGGCTCAGGGCAGCCTTGAAGTGCCCAATCATTTGCGCAACGCGCCAACCGCGCTGGCCAAAGAAATGGGCCACGGCGCTGAGTATCGCTATGCTCACGATGAGCTCGAGGCCTATGCCGCCGGCGTTAATTATTTTCCAGATGCCTTGGCGGGTACACGGCTATACGAGCCGGTGAACCGCGGTTTAGAAATTAAAATCGGTGAGCGTTTGGCTCGCCTGCGAATGCGAGATCAATCATGATGATGACCTATGCGGCGGTGGCCATCGGTGGCGCCTTGGGTGCCTGTGCTCGATACGGCTTAAGCACCGTCTTCAAAGGTACGGCAGCTACCCTGATTGCCAATGGAGTCGGCTGTTTCTTAATTGGTGTGTTGGCCGGCTTCCTGGCTAGCCGAACTGAGTTGAGTGACAGCTTACGTCCGTTATTGATTACGGGTTTTCTGGGTGCTTTGACGACCTACTCGACCTTCTCGTTAGAGGCCATGAACATGCTTAATGAGGGCAAAGTCACCTCGGCGGTGGGCTACATTGTGGCGACACTCTTGATATCATTGAGCGCATGCGCATTGGGTCTGTCATGGACCCGTTCGATTTAACAAGGATTATTCATGCTAGACCCTAAATTGTTGCGGGCCGATCTGGACGCCACAGCAGCACGACTGGCCGTTAAAGGTTACACACTGGACGTTGCACGTTTCCAGGCAATGGACGCCAGTCGCAAAGCCCTGCAGGCCGACATGGAAGCCTTGCAGAACGAACGCAAACTCGGCTCAAAAGAGGTCGGTGCCCTGATGAAGGCTGGGGACACGGCTGGCGCAGAAGCACAAAAGGCCAAGATGTCTGCCATTGGGGACAAGCTGGATTCCGCCAAAGCGCAATTTGATGCGCTGGCAGAGGAGCTTAATCAGTGGATGATGGAGATTCCGAATCTGCCGCATCCCTCGGTGCCTGAGGGTCAGGACGAAAACGACAACCAAGAATTGCGCGTTGTTGGGACCAAGCCCGAGTTTGATTTTGAGCCAGTAGATCATGTGACCTTGGCCGAAAACATGGGCGGTGTCGATTTCGAGAAGGCCGTGGCGGTTTCAGGTTCGCGCTTTGCGGTATTAGCCGGTCAGGTCGCTCGGCTACATCGTGCGTTGGCTCAGTTCATGTTGGATACCCATACTCAGGAGCACGGCTACCAAGAAGCCTACGTGCCTTATTTGGTCCAGTCGCAGGCGTTATTGGGTACCGGCCAGCTTCCCAAATTTGAAGAGGATCTGTTCAAAACCGATTCAGATCACTATTTGATTCCGACCGCGGAAGTTCCGCTGACCAATCTGGTACGTGACAGCATTGTGGAAGACCTTCCGCAGCAATGGGTGGCGCATACGCCTTGTTTTCGTAGTGAAGCCGGCAGCTACGGGCGCGATACCCGCGGCATGTTCCGCCAGCATCAGTTCGATAAGGTTGAGCTGGTCTGGCTGACTCGACCTGAGCAAAGCTGGGAAGCGTTGGAAACGCTGGTCTCGCATGCGGAAGCCATCCTGAAAAAGCTTGGACTGCACTATCGCGTCGTCAACCTGTGCGGTGGTGATTTGGGCTTTGGTGCGGCCAAGACCTATGACATCGAAGTCTGGTTGCCCGGTCAGCAAAACTTCCGTGAGATTAGTTCCTGCTCGAATACCGAAGATTTCCAAGCTCGTCGAATGCAGGCTCGTACCCGCAATGAACAAGGTAAACCCGAGTACCTGCACAGCTTGAACGGTTCAGGCTTGGCGGTGGGCCGTTGTTTGATCGCGGTGCTAGAAAACTATCAATTAGCTGACGGTCGTGTAGCCGTGCCTGAGGTGCTGCAGCCCTACATGGGCGGTCTGACCCACATCGGCTGATGGAAATCCTGTGGCTCGGGCTGGCGGCGTTTGTCGGCTCGACCCTAACCGGAATTATGGGCGTCGGTGGTGGCGTCCTGATTTTGGTGATCATGGCGCAATTCGTGCCGCCCTCGGTTTTGATTCCCTTGCATGCTCTGGTCATGCTGTATTCCAATCTCAATCGTGTTGTTATTCAGCGTAGGCATATTCGCTGGAGCTATGTGTGGCCGTTTCTGGCCGCTGGCGTGATCGCCATTGCTCTGGTCAGTCGCTGGGTAAATTCCGTGCCGGTCGATCTGGGTCAGTTGCTATTGGGCCTATTTGTTTTGATCGCCACCTGGCGCCCGAATTGGTTTCAGGTTGGGCAATGGCCTGCGTCGCTGTCAGGCGGTATTACCGGTGCCCTGTCTATGTTTCTCGGCGCAATGGGGCCCATGGTAATGGCGGTTCTTCCTAGAGCAGCCTGGATTCGCCATGAAATCATTGCGACTCACGGTATGGTGATGGGACTGCAATACGGCGTGAAGGCGCTCGCCTTTGCCTGGATCGGATTCGAATGGATCGCCTATCTGCCTGCGTTGGTCGCGATGTGCTTAGCCGCTACCCTGGGTAACCTAGCTGGCGCTCGACTGCTGGGTCGTGTGTCTGAACAGCATTTTAAATTCGTTTTGAATGCGCTGTTAACGGTCCTAGCCTTACGGCTTGTGGTGCAGTACTTCGCATGAGCGCAATAGCCTATCTCAGCCCGGCGTGGCCGCATCAGAGTGAAATAGAGGTTAAACGCAGCCGATTTGTGGCGGATTTAATGCCGCTCA
>JAAXJV010000116.1:4293-5299 GCA_012269655.1 Pseudomonadales bacterium | reverse complement strand
TGTCTGCGGGCATTCAGCGTATGGTCCGTTCAGAGACCGGTGCGGCAGGCGTTATGTTCACGATGGATACTGAATCGGGTTTCCGCGATGTGGTGTTCGTCACGGCGGCTTACGGGCTGGGTGAAACGGTTGTACAGGGTGCAGTTAACCCCGATGAATTCTATGTGTCTAAGCCCATCTTGGCGGACAACAAGCCTGCAGTACTGCGACGCTCACGCGGCTCTAAGCTGATCAAAATGGTCTATGACCAAAACGCACCGGGTAAAAGCGTCAAAACAGTCGAGGTGGACCCGGCTGAACGCCAAGTGTTCTGCTTGACCGATGCTGAAGTTGAAGAATTGGCTCGCCAAGCGGTCATCATTGAAAAACATTACGGCCGTCCGATGGATGTCGAGTGGGCTAAAGACGGTGACGATAATGGCCTGTACATCGTGCAAGCCCGTCCGGAAACGGTCCAGAGTCGCGCCGATACCAACGTGATGGAAAGCTATGTTCTTAAAGGACAGAGTGAAATCCTGGTCGAAGGTCGTGCGATCGGTCAGAAGATTGGCCGTGGCCCGGTCAAAGTATTGGCCAGCATCGATGAAATGGACCAGGTTGAAGAGGGCGATATTTTGGTCACGGACATGACTGATCCGGATTGGGAGCCAGTCATGAAGCGTGCGAGTGCGATCGTTACCAACCGCGGCGGACGTACGTGTCACGCAGCGATCATTGCTCGCGAATTAGGGATCCCTGCTGTAGTGGGCGCGGGTGATGCGACAGAGCAGCTGACAACGGGTCAGTCGGTTACAGTGAGCTGTGCTGAAGGCGATACCGGATTTGTTTACGAAGGCCTACTCGAATTTGATCATCTAAAGCGCAACATTGCTGAGATGCCCGATCTGCCGTTCAAGATCATGATGAACGTCGGTAACCCGGATCGAGCCTTTGCTTTTGCAGGCTTGCCCAATGCCGGTATCGGTTTGGCTCGCTTGGAATTCATCATTAACCGCATGATCGGTAT
>JAAXJV010000116.1:1388-4283 GCA_012269655.1 Pseudomonadales bacterium | reverse complement strand
GATCGGTATTCACCCACAGGCCTTGTTAGAATTTGATCGTTTACCTGCGGATTTGCAGAACTCGATCGCTGAACGAATCGGCGGTTATGCGGATCCAGTTAGTTTCTACGTAGACAAGCTGGCTGAGGGCATTTCTACTTTGGCAGCGGCCTTTGCTGGCGAGCGTGTCATCGTCCGTATGTCCGATTTCAAATCCAATGAATACCGAAACTTGATCGGTGGTAGCCGTTATGAGCCGGAAGAAGAAAACCCCATGCTGGGCTTCCGCGGCGCATCGCGTTACATCGATGAGGGCTTCCGCCCCTGTTTCGAACTGGAGTGCCGTGCACTGAAGAAAGTGCGTAACGAAATGGGTCTGACCAACGTCGAAGTGATGGTGCCCTTTGTTCGTAATTTGGATGAAGCCCGTGGCGTAACCGAGCTGTTGGCACAGAATGGATTGGCCCGTGGCGAAAATGGCCTGAAAGTCATCATGATGTGCGAGTTGCCCTCAAACGCAATTCTGGCGGACGAATTCCTTGAGTACTTTGATGGCTTCTCGATTGGTTCAAACGACCTGACTCAGTTGACCCTAGGCTTGGACCGCGACAGTGGTTTGATTGCAGACAAGTTCGATGAGCGTAACGAGGCGGTGAAGTTCTTACTTTCGCGTGCCATTCAGTCGGCTAAGAAGGCAGGCAAGTACGTCGGTATTTGTGGTCAAGGGCCGTCGGATCACTTGGACTTTGCCCAGTGGTTGATGGACGAGGGCATCGATTCGGTGTCATTGAACCCAGACAGTGTCTTGGAAACTTGGTTTCACTTGGCTGAAAACGCAAAGTAACGGGAGCGCCGCGATGGACCTGACGCCGGATCTATGTGACCAGTTTGGCGAATCGTTGCAGGTGTTAACACCCGGGTTGCGCTCCTTTGGGGGGTGTAGCCATTTCAGCGCTCAAGCTGTCACTGTTAAGGCCTTCGAAGATAATTCGTTGGTTCGTGAATGGGTGGCAAAACCTGGTCATGGGAAAGTGTTAATCGTGGATGGCGGTGCTTCGATGCGTCATGCGATGCTGGGTGATCTATTGGCCGCTAAGGCGGTCGAGAACGGCTGGGAAGCTATTGTAATCTCTGGGTGCATCCGAGATTGCGTCGCGATCAGCCAGATGGATATCGCGGTATTTGCACTGGGCACTCATCCGATGAAGACAGAAAAACTCGGAGCCGGTCAAAGTAACATCCGAATACGAGTGCAGGACGTTTGGATTGAACCTAACGGCTACTTGGCGGGGGATGCCAACGGGTTGGTTTATTCAAATCAGCCGCTTGCCTCATAAAAAAAGCACCCAGCCGGGTGCTTTTTTATTTTACAGAGGGTGAATTCTTTCTCTTTCGTCTCCACTTTAGCGGGATGAATCAGCGCACCAAAACTCCTTGCCTAGGCATGTGCTCTACCACTTATGGTGATCAAGTCTGCCGAGGCTGCCGCCGTTTTGCTCATGAAACTCGGGATTGGAACCGTTACCAAGACCGTGAAAAGTTGGCCGTGCTGGCCCGACTTGAAAAGCTCCAGGTTGAAGTTTTATCGCATGCCATTGTCGTTGTGGACCCGGATCGGTTGTGGGCCGCTTGTTCAGCTTTGAAGGTGCGTGGAGCGCGAGCCGATTTTGATCCGTTGTGCTGGGCGGCTGAATTAATTCGAATGGGCGGAAGTGCCCTGGGGCGATTAGAAGATTTTGGCATCCAACTGATGCCCGCCTTTGAACACATGAGCACCGTTGAGTTGTCCGATTGGGTAGTTCAGTCGCTGTACGTCCGTGCTGAAGCGGAATACGATCGACTGCATAACATTCCGCTGACGTTCGACTAATAATGACTTTGCTGACCGAACTAAGATTGCCTGTAATCGGCGCCCCAATGTTTTTGTTGTCATCGCCCGAGTTGGTCATTGCCAGTTGTCGAGCGGGCATTTTGGGAAGTTTTCCCGCTTTAAACGCTCGGACAAGCGAGGAGCTTGATGAGTGGCTCACCCGAATCAAAGCTGAAGTCGGTGAACGCCCCTTTGGCGTGAACCTGATCGTTCACCCTTCAAATTCAAGAGTTGAGGCCGATCTTAAAGTACTGGCCCGTCATAAAGTTCCTTTGGTGATTACATCCTTGGGTGCGGTGTCAGAGTTGGTTAAAACGGTTCATGACTGGGGCGGGCAGGTCTTTCACGATGTGGTTCAGCGCCGGCATGCAGAGAAAGCGGCACAAGCGGGTGTTGATGGAATCATTGCGGTGTGTGCCGGTGCCGGTGGTCATGCAGGTACCCAAAGTCCGTTTGCGCTGGCCGCAGAGATTCGCCAGATCTTTGATGGGACCTTGGTGTTGGCCGGTGCGATATCCAGCGGGGTCGACATGGCTTGTGCGCGTTTGTTGGGCGCTGATGCTGTGTACATGGGCACGCGGTTGATCAACACCCTGGAGTCAGCGGCGAGTCTCGACTATCAGCAGCGGATTATCGAGAGTCGGGCTTCCGATGTAGTCTATACCGATCAGGTGTCCGGGATTCCAGGGAATTTCTTGGCTTCCTCATTGGCAGAGGCAGGAGTCGATCCGAAAGGCTGGGGCGGAAAATCGGTAGATTTGGCATCCGAGCTTCAGCCGCCTGAGGGCGGGGCAAAAGCGTGGAAGCATCTGTGGAGCGCTGGCCAAGGCGTCGGACAAATTGCCGATGTCCTGTCGGTTGCCGACTTAGTCGATCAATTAGAAGGTGAATATCGATCAGCATTGAATCGAGCCGTCACACTGACGCCTACACCAGGGTGATTTTCCAGTTCTAAGAATCCGCCGATGGTTCGGATCCGTTGTTCAATCAGACTCAGCCCCATCCCCCAGCCATGGGTTTTGTCACTCAGGCCGCCGCCGGTGTCG
>JAAXJV010000116.1:0-1288 GCA_012269655.1 Pseudomonadales bacterium | reverse complement strand
ACTCAGCCCCATCCCCCAGCCATGGGTTTTGTCACTCAGGCCGCCGCCGGTGTCGCTGACGCGTAACACCACGTCCTGGCTACTTTGCCATAGCATGCAACGCACTGCGCCGCGATGGGTCGCCCGAAGTGCGTTGCGAATTAGGTTGTCCAGAACGCTCAAAATCAGTTCGTTTTGAATGTTGGACTCCTTGATCGCTGGGCTAACTCGAACGATCAGATCGACTGAGCGATGGCGTTGTGCACGCCAACTGATAAAAGCGTCTTCCATCTGTCGACGCAGACCAAGTTGGCTGGATTGCATGGGCCGATCCAGCCAGTTGTTGAGCACGTCTAGGCAGGCCATGGCTTGGTGCGGTTGATTGCCCTCTATAAAGCGTTTGGCGCTGCTGACCCAATTTCGCGAATCATGTCGAGTTTGATTGAGCAGGGTTTGATGATGCGATTTGGCTCGGTGGTGTAGGGCAACGGTATTTTGATGTTGCTCGGCCACCTCCCACAGTGAGGGAGTCTGTCCGTCGCGAACGACGTAAGAACTCTTCTTAAAACGCATGGGGCAAGCTTGGCAAAGGCTGTGAATTGCTGCCTTGGTCCTCTGTTCAAGAGCTGCCTGCTCGGCGATACTAATGGGCTAATTCTTTTGGAGTGGATTCTGTTGGATTACCCCACGATTGAGCAGATTGTCGGCAACACCCCCTTGGTTCGATTGCAGCGTCTGGCGCCTGAGGGTGTGACGGTATTAGGCAAGATGGAAGGCAATAACCCAGCCAGTAGCGTCAAAGACCGAGCTGCTGCCTGGATGATTCAGAAGGCTGAGGAGCAGGGGCTGATCAAGCCCGGCGATCGTTTGATCGAGGCGACCAGCGGTAATACCGGCATCGCATTAGCGATGGTCTGCGCGATCAAGGGGTATCACATGACCTTGATCATGCCGGACAATTTATCGGTCGAGCGCCGCGCCGCCATGAAAGCCTACGGAGCCGAATTGATTCTAGTCTCTAACGGGATGGAAGGGGCTCGAGACCTGGCCGAAGAAATGGAGAGTCAAGGAAAGGGCCGCATCCTCAACCAGTTTGCTAACAGTAACAACCCATTGGCCCATTACGAGTCGACTGGACCCGAGATCTGGCGTGACACAGCTGGGCAAATTACACACTTTGTTAGCTCAATGGGCACCACGGGCACCATCATGGGTTGCTCGCGCTACTTAAAAGAGCAAAACCCGGACGTTCAAATCATCGGGCTTCAGCCGTGTGATGGCGACAATATTCCCGGCATTCGTCGCTGGC
>JAAXJV010000024.1:3252-5351 GCA_012269655.1 Pseudomonadales bacterium | reverse complement strand
CGAGTCGACACCTATGAAAAGCCGGCACAGCAAAAGGTGTTTTACGTTGGCACTAACGATCCAGCGGTGCTGGCGCAGATGCGCCGCGACATTTTGGGCGAGTTTCAAAATCTGCCGGTTTCGGGCGAGTACATTCATCGCCACGTTTACGACATCACGAAAAAATACGGCAAAGACAGCTTTTTCATCATCGATAAGTTTGGCTCGAAGTACATTCCTAAGTTGTTTGGCATGAAAGCTGTTGTTGACCGGCATGCGGACAAAATTAGCTTTTTGCCAAAAAAGCTGTCTGACAAGTTTTTGCAATATTTTTCCTATTTGCTGCCCAATCAATTGCCGAAAAAGATGGAGCAATTCCGGGATCGCTTCGAGCATCACTGGATGCTAGAAATGTCTAATGCGGGCGTCGATGAGGCTAGGGCGTACTTGACGGAATTCTTCAAGACGCACGAAGGTGATTTTTTCGAATGCACCCAGGACGAGGGTGACAAAGCCATTTTGCATCGCTTTGTCGCCGCCGGTGCCATTGGGCGTTATCACATCATGGAAGCCAAGCGAATGGGTCCCATGATGACAATTGACGTGGCGTTTCGTCGGAATGAATTTGAATGGATGGAAACTCTTCCTGCAGAGGTTGAAGCTCAGGTATCTGACAAGTTTTATTACGGGCACTTCTTATGCCACGTCATGCACCAGAATTACATCATGAAGCCTGGCGTGGATGCCAAGGCGTGCAAGCAAAAGATCCTAGAGAACTTTGACCAGCGCGGCGCGGAATACCCAGCCGAACACAACGTGGGTCACGAGTACAAAGCAAAACCGGTATTGGTCGAACATTACAAATCGATCGATCCGACCAACGCCTTTAACCCAGGGATCGGTCAAACCAGCAAGCTGAAAAACTGGAGCGAGTGAGAATCAGAACCTGACGCGTATAGGCTGCGCGTTAGGTTCTCGTTCGGCTAGCTGTCGCGCTAACTGCTCGTCCCTGATATCGACGTAGGCCATCCATAGAAATAGCGCAAACAGGCCAGAACCAAATAGCAGTGCGATCAGTGCGATCATGTTGGCCTCCGGTTTGTTTGAGTTGTTATCAGGATAGTACCAAAGGGTAGGGCTGCAACTTTTTGTCTGCGACAGCCCTTTGTCTGTCAATTTAGCGATTTTTCGGTACGCTAACCGAAATTCTTTGAGAGCCCATATGCCTGCCAGACCGCCGCGCCCCGCGATGGGTATTGCTACGCCCACTTCGTTTCAAAATAAGCTTCGCTATCAAGATTACTTGCAGGCCTTTCGATCTGGCGATTCTGCGGTATGGCATCGCGCAATCCGTGAGTATTTTGACCCCGGTGCGGTGATTGATATCAGTCATCCGTTAAATCGGTTGAGTGGTGCAGAAGGTTATTTAGATGGCTTTATCCGGCCGCTCCAGGAGAGCTTTCGTGGGCTTCAGCGGCAGGATCAAATTATCTGTGGTGGTGAGTACCAAGGCGGCGAATGGGTTACCAGCATGGGCTATTTCTATGGTCACTTTTGCTCGCCGCTGCTGGGCATTCCGGCCTCTCAGAAAATGGCAGTCGTGCGTTATGGTGAATTCTTAAGAATTGAGCAGGGCCGCGTGGTTGAAGCGCAATGTTTTGTTGGCTTGGCCGAGCTGATTATTGCGCAACACCTTTGGCCGCTGGCGCCGAGTACCGGTTACGAAGGAGTTTATCCCGCCCCCGCCAGTCATGACGGCACGCACATTCGCGATAACGATCCATTGGAAAGCCGAGCCACCGCTGATTGGATTGAGGCCATGCTGATGGAGCTCACCAGTCCCGATGCCGCCTGGGCGCCCTATTGGGATTCCAGAATGGTGTGGTATGGCCCGGGCGGATTTGGTTCCTACAGCACAGTTGACGCCTTTAAAGCCTTCCAAATGCCCTTTGAAAAAGCCTTTAAAGGGTGGGGCGACGGGTCCCAGGACGGTATTACCGGAGTCGGTTCAAAATGCAAAGCAGGCGATGGCCAATATGCGTTTTTGAACGGGTGGCCGCAGATAACGGGCATCCATGTGGGGCGCTTTATGGGCATAGGCAAAACCGGTAAGCGTGTCT
>JAAXJV010000024.1:0-3152 GCA_012269655.1 Pseudomonadales bacterium | reverse complement strand
GGCGAGGCCAGTATCGACTGGGGCTACCTGAAGTATTCCCTGAAAATCATGATGGTGCCTAAGCTGATTGGCGTGCTTGGACTGGTCACCTTGCCGACCCAAGTGATGTCTACGATTGTGCTGGCGATCGTGGTGGTTTATTCGATCGGTTACATACTGAATAAGCCATTTAAATCCGAAAACCCTCACGTGGACGCGGTCTTTCTTGCGCTCGGTGGGTATGTCAGTGGCACCTCGCTCATTGCAGCACCTTTGGTGATGGCGGTGTATTCCACCCATGTGCCGCGTCATCAACTGCGCGATACCTTGTTTGTGCTGTGGTTTGTTCTGGTGACGATCAAGATGTTGTCATTTGTGGCGCTAGACGTGGATTTGCAATTGATTCACCACCTTTGGTTGCTGCCGGCTGCCTTCGTTGGGCACCTGATCGGTCAGCGCATGCATGAGCGCTTGCTGACCACGGATCCGGTTCAGTTTTATCGCTACCTCGGCTGTGTTTTGTTGGGCGTCAGTTTGCTTGGCATCGGGCGAACGCTTTTCAGTTAACCTTGGACTCAGGTCACATTGCTTGTTTGATCTGGCTTCTACACTCAATGCATGAACTTTATGCAGATGCTAGGCGAGCTAAATCGTCTTCAGGGGTCAGATCTCTACTTGTCGACCGGTACACCGGCGCATATTCGCGCCAATGGAGTCATGAACCCAATGGGGTCGCCGCTGTTGCCTGGACAATCGGCCGAACTCTTGGATCAAGTGTTGACCGACGCGCAACGCTCTGAATTTCATGCCAAGCCCGAGCTTAATTTCGCCATCAGTGAGTCCGGTGTGGGGCGGTTTCGTGTCAATGCATTCAAGCAACGCGGCGAAGTCAGTGTGGTCGCACGCTCGATAAAGTCCGATATTCCTAGTTTGTCTGGGCTGGGTTTGCCGCCCATTTTAAAGACACTGGCGATGGCGCCCCGCGGTTTGATTTTGTTTGTCGGCTCGACCGGTTCGGGTAAATCGACCAGTTTGGCTTCTATGATTGATTACCGAAATGCCAATGCACAGGGTCATATCATTACGATCGAAGACCCTATCGAGTTCGTGCACTCGCACAAGCAATCGGTCGTCAATCAACGCGAGGTGGGCATGGATACCGACTGCTACCAAGATGCGTTAGAAAACACATTGCGCCAAGCACCAGACGTCATCCTGATTGGTGAGATTCGGACCCGGGAAACCATGGAGCACGCCATCGCCTTTGCTGAAACGGGACACCTGTGTCTAAGCACCTTGCACGCAAATAATGCCAATCAGGCGTTAGACCGGATTATTAACTTTTTCCCGGAAGATCGCCGTAATCAACTGTTGTTGGATCTATCGCTGAATACCCGCGCCATTGTCTCTCAGCGCTTGGTCCGGACCTTGGAGGGTGGACGTACGGCTGCGGTTGAAGTCTTACTGGGCTCACCACGAATTCAGGATCTCATTCGTAAGGGCCAGATCGACGAGATCAAAGACGCCATGGAGCAGGGCGAGACCGATGGCATGATGACCTTTGATCATGCGCTGATGCAGCTCGTGGAGCAGGGCAAACTTGATGAGGCCGAGGCCCTCAAAAACGCCGACAGTGAAAATAACGTGCGCCTGGCGATTCAACAGCTAAAAACCCAGAATCAGGGTGTGAAGGGCGGTGGATTCACACTCGAGGACAATGCTGAGCCGGACCCTGGCTCGCGACTCTTCTAATTCATGGCGTAGCGTGCCGGAGTGGGGCATACTTGCGGCAGAATGTAGCACTGCGAGTAACACAATTGTTCCACTTATCTGCCTGCGATTACCCCCTTCTAATTCTTTCGCTTGAATCCGGTGACCCCATGCCCTTGGATGCTTGGATTCAAAGTCAATTGGCTGATCGAGCGGAGTTAGTGTCGCGGCCGTGGGCGCTGGATGTGAGTGGTTGCACAGGCCATGTCGACATGGGTGAAATCATTCGGGTCTGCAGAAAACACGGCGTGACCCTGGCCGGGGTGATGGGCGCCGGCGGTGGCACCTTGGGCCAGGCGAACTCGATGGGCTTGGCACTCTTGCCTCCAGCCGCTTCCGAGCCGCTACAACTGGCCCAGGCCGAACCCGCGCCACCGCCAGTCCAAGCGCCGACACCGGTGGCTGCCTTGGGCGCGCAGGTCGTCGCAACGCCGGTCCGTTCAGGTCAGCAGGTGTGGGCTCAGGCCCGTGATTTGGTGCTACTTGGGCAGGTCAGCAAGAGCGCAGAAGTCATGGCTGATGGCAACGTGTTTTGCTACGGCCCGATGAACGGCCGGGTAGCGGCCGGGGTCAGTGGCAACACCGATGCCAGTGTAATTTTAACCTCCCTGCAGGCTGAGTTGGTGGCTGTGGCTGGCGTATTTATGGCACTGGACGATTTAAGTGAGCACCCTTGTTGGGGTAAGCCGGTTCAGGTCCGCTTGGTTCAAGATCGCTTGGAAATCACGCCCATTCGCATCGCCTAACGCTAGCACCCCTGTGGGGTGCATGCTAAAGTCAAAGGATAGATTTCAGTCAGGGATACCCCATCATGGCGACCATTATTACCGTCACTTCAGGCAAGGGCGGCGTCGGCAAGACCACCTCCAGCGCAGCCATCGCCACCGGCCTTGCTCAGAAAGGACACAAAACTTGCGTGATCGACTTCGATGTCGGGCTGCGTAACCTGGATTTAATCATGGGCGTTGAGCGTCGCGTGGTGTATGACTTTGTTAACGTAATCCAGGGTGAAGCCAGCCTGAATCAAGCGTTGATCAAGGATAAACGCACGCCGAACTTGTTTATCTTGCCGGCCTCACAGACCCGAGATAAAGACGCACTCAGTCAGGAAGGTGTGGGCGAGGTGTTGACCGAGCTGGCGGACGATCTGGGCTTTGAATACATCATCTGTGACAGTCCGGCGGGCATCGAGAAAGGCGCGTTTTTGGCGTTGTATTACGCCGATCATGCCATTGTGGTGACCAATCCCGAGGTCAGCTCGGTACGCGACTCGGATCGGATCTTGGGTATCTTGCAGAGTAAGTCGAAAAAGGCCGAAGAGGGCGGCAGTGTGGGTGAGCATTTATTACTAACCCGTTACAACCCCGAGCGAGTCGAAAAAGGCGAAATGTTGGCGCTGGAAG
>JAAXJV010000209.1 GCA_012269655.1 Pseudomonadales bacterium | reverse complement strand
GGCACGTCAGAGATTCAACGGGTGATTATCGGCGGCCAAATTAAAAAACGTGGCGTGGACATTTATCCCGACTTGTAAGGACATCATCTGTCATGGCTGCAAATCGTCAGAGCGCAAAGCGATTTTTTGCCCCTCGATCGATCGTATTTGTCGGCGGCTCGAATCTTGAGTTGCCGATTCGAAATACGTTGGTGCTTGGCTATTCGGGTGAAATTTGGGTGGTCAATCCAAATCGGGCCAACGTTGCCGGTTATCCTTGTTATGCATCCATCGCTGATTTGCCGGGCGTGCCTGACGCCGCTTTTGTCGGGGTTAATGCAGAGCGCACCGTAAGCGTGGTTGAAGCGCTGAGTCAGGCCGGTTGTGGCGGTGCTGTTTGTTATGCCGCCGGATTCGCTGAAGTGGGCGACTCTGGGGAAAAGCTGCAAGATGCCTTGGTAGAAGCGGCCGATGAGATGCCCATCATTGGGCCAAACTGCTACGGCCTCATCAATGCGACGCATGGCCTGGCCCTGTGGCCTGATCGGCTTGCATGCCCCCGCGTAGCAAAGGGCGTCGCCATCGTCAGCCAAAGTGGCAACATTGCATTGAACCTGACTATGCATCTGCGTTCACTGCCGATCGCGCACGTCGTGAGTGTTGGCAATCAAGCCAATTTTGGTATTGCCGACTGTGTGGAGTTGCTATTAGAGGATCCTAGCGTCACTGCGATTGGCCTATATATCGAGGGTCTCAAGGACGTCGCTCAATTCGGGCGAGTCGCAACTAAAGCACTTGAACGACAAATCCCGATGGTTGCACTTAAGGCAGGTACATCAGAAATTGGTACCCAGCTAGCGCTAAGTCACACCAGTTCACTGGCTGGTTCTGACGAACTCTATCAGGCCTTGTTTGATCGATTCGGTGTTATCCGTGTGAATTCGCCTGCTGAACTTCTAGAGACGCTAAAGCTGGTATCTGTGTGTGATCCAGTCCAGGGCAATCGCCTCGGTGTATTGACTTGCTCCGGTGGCGATAGTGCGCTGATGGCAGATCAAATTGACCGCTTAGGGCTTCAATTGCCCGAACTCGATAACGACCAAACACTTCGTTTATCCAAGCTATTGCCAGCGTTCGCGAGTCTTTCGAACCCCTTGGATTACAACACCTCTATTTGGGGCGATTTGAACGCTTGTGTTGACGTATTTAGCGCTTTCTTATCAGGAGACTTTGACCTGGGGGTTCTTGTCTTAGATTTTCCGCTGGAGCGCTTAGGAGCTGATGAAGCTTGGCACATTACACTGGATGCCTTGATTGCCGCCCAGTCTTTGGTAAACAAGCCTTGCGTGGTGATTTCCACCTTGCCTGAGGCTTTGCCAGAATCGGCTCGACTCAAGCTTCTGAAAGGCGGTATTTGTCCACTTCAGGGGTTAAGTGACGGGGTCAATGCAATCTCACGGTGGGCTCAGTCAGAGACCCGAAAAACCAATGTGCAAGTCGCTGGCCGATTGGCCGAACTGGCTCTGCGCTCGGCCGGTGCGGATCCCATAGATTCGGTTGTCCTGAATGAATATGAGTCGAAAGAACGACTTGCACAGTTCGGTCTGTATCCACCGCCAGGCCGTTGTGTTTCGGCCAACGAGGTGCCGGATGCAGCTAGTTCGATTGGTTTTCCTGTGGTGGTCAAAGCGGTCAGTCGTGTTATGGCCCATAAAACTGAGTTGGATGCGGTTCAATTAAATCTCCAAAACACAGCACAATGTGGTGAAGCCGCCCGACGCATGTCGCACAGGTTGACCGAAGCCGATATCTCGATCGAAGGATTTTTGGTCGAAAAAATGCTCAGTGATGCGGTAGGCGAGCTAATCGTGGGTCTAAAACGTGATCCGCAGTTTGGGTTGGCGTTGATTATCGGTACGGGTGGCGTCTTGGTGAATTTGCTTAATGACAGTGCCTCGTTGTTATTACCCACCACGCGTGAGGATGTCCTAGCCAAATTGAAAGGTTTGCAGGGTTATAAACTACTTGATGGTTACCGCGGTAAAGCGAAGGGCGACATCACATCGACGGTAAACGCCATTATGGCTGTCGCAGAGTTTGGCTTAGCACATTGGGATGATCTCTTGGAGCTGGACATCAACCCACTGCTGATCATGCCAGAAGGTCAGGGCGCTTTCGCTGCAGACGCCTTGATTCGTCAAAAAAGTAAACCCCATCAACTCTTGAAGTACTAAGACTGACCCTTGGTACCAAGAGGTACTAGGCAGGCCTAGCATCACTTTACAACTCAATTTAAAACTTAATTCAACGAACAGGTTGATGCCCAGTTCCAATTAAGTTGAGGAGTCTGAAATGTTTTTTTCACCGTTAGCGTTCACCATTACCCTGCCAGAACTAATGGTCGAGGTAGATCCCTCGTCACTTTGGGTGGAGGGGGTTGGAAAGGGTGCTCGTCGCGTATCTATGTCAATTATCAATGGAGACAGTGATGCATTGTTGAGCGGTAGTTTGGATATGGCCTTGTGTGATTTAGGTGTATTAGCCACCGAGATTTCTCAAATCAAAGCGGTAGCAAAAGCAGCCATCACAGCCCAGGCTATGGGTCACAGCGCTAATCAAGCCGCTAAGACGGCAACGGGCGTGCTGCATTTACCCGTTTGTACGTCTATGTCGCCCTTCGGAGAGGCTAACTGTCGCGATGGGTTGGGTGATTGGCAGCCCAGTACTCGATTCGAGGTGCAGTCGGTCGCTTAATACTAGCGAGGGTGGGCCCTGAATCGGTGGAATGCTTCGCGATACGCTTCGCGAAGCCCACTGACGGGTTCAATTATTTCTTGGCACTGGGGCGGTGTCATCACCTCATCGATCGAAAAACCTGCGGCCACTTGGGCCAACCGAGCAGCCCCCAAGGCCGCGCCAAAATCACCTTGCTCAGGCCGCCATAGGGGACGATCCAAGACAGTCGCCAATAGCGACAACCAATACTCTGATTTAGCCCCGCCACCGACGGCCCACAGCGAATCCAACTGCTGGCCACAAGATTCCAACGCATCCAAATTCTCTTTCAGGGCAAAACTCACGCCTTCGATTACGCTATGAATCATCTGGGTTCGAGTCGTCTGGCTCGATAGTCCATGCCATGAACCTCGCAGCGAAGCAGAGTTGTGAGGTGTCCGTTCTCCAGACAAATACGGCAGAAATTGAGTGTTTCCCGGCGAGAGCAGTTGTTTGGGCAGCTCGCGTGTCAACTCGGCTGGATCGGACAACAAAATGTCCGCCAACCAGTTTAGGCTATCGGTCGCCGCGAGCATGACGCCCATCTGATAATGCTGGTCAGGAATTGCGTGACAAAAGGTGTGCACCGCACTTTTGGGATCCGGCTGAGGGTGATCCACGGCGCCCAAGACAACACCTGATGTACCCAGTGAGACCAAGCCTTGACCGTTTTGTGTGATGCCCATTGCGCAGGCCGTTGCTGCATTGTCACCTGCACCGCCGGTGACTAAGACTTGATTACCTAGGCCCCATTGATGGGCTAATTCGGGGCGAACGACGCCACCGACCTGCGTGCTTTCAACCAAACGAGGCATTTGTTCTGGTCGCATGTGGCCGGCATCAAGGAGCGTCGTGCTCCAGTCTCGTTGAAGTACATCCAACCAGCCGCTACCGACACTGTCTGAATAGTCGGCAAAGGGTTCGCCCGTCAAGTAGGTGTTCAGATAAGCGGCCGGCAACACTACTTTGTGAATCTTTTTGAAAATCTCGGGCTCATGCGTTTCGATCCAGCGTAGCTTGGGCGCGGTGAAACCAGGAAACATTGTATTAGCGAGTGCGTTTTGGACGCCAGGGTCAGAATCCAGTTCTGCAGCTTCTTTATGGGCTCGTGTATCGTTCCATAGGATGCAAGGACGTAAAACCTTGTGAGATTTATCCAGTAGGGTAGCGCCGTGCATATGTCCCGCAACGCTGATGGCTTTTAGCGATGCGAACTCTGGCACATTACGAAGTAGCTCTGCCATCGCTGAATCTAGGGCTAGGGTCCAGAGCGTTGGGTCCTGTTCTGACCAGCCAGGGTGCGGCGACTGAGTCTGATAACTGCGTTCTATACTGACAATGGCGGTCCCGTCTTCGCGCACGAGCAGAGCACGAAGCCCCGAGGTCCCAAGATCCAGACCTAAGAAACTCATGATTCAAAACACCATTCGACGACTCGTGAGTTCTCCAACACTGTTTTCGCATTGGGAATATCATTGGACATGGCACGTTCGGTCGCCTCACGCTGACTGTGCCCGTGTTCCAGCCAGCGCTGAACGAGCCGAGTTTTGAGTGTTTCAAAATCAGCGCTCAAGGCAACGCGTTGATCGAACAACTCAAAAAGCTGATTCCAGGGTTCCTCGTCCAGAAAGAGATAATTGCCTTCAGCGATAACGAACTGAGTGTCTTGGGGGATAAGTGCCCCGGCGTTGATAGATCGATCGAGCCTTCGGTCAAAGATCGGTACGAACAGATCGTTCGTCGTTTGCTTGGCACGCTTCAACAAAGCAATAAAACCTAACACGTCAAAGGTAGCAGGGGAGCCCTTACGAGCCAGAAGACCCCGGACGTCCAATATCGAATTGTCGAGATGAAAACCATCCATGGGTAGCACGCAGGCGCTGTAGCCACGACTGACCAGACCCTCGACCAAATTCCCGGCTAGCCAAGATTTTCCTGCCGCCGGTGGCCCTGCCAAACCGACTAGGGTGCGTCGACCCGATGGCGCGGCGTTAATCAGTTGTTCGGTTAGCGCCTCGACGGAATTAAAGGGGTTAGGCATCTATGTAGTGCACTAGCGTGGCTTCGACACCCGAGGTTTCAATCATCCTCATCCAAGTTTCAAAAGCTGAAACAAAAGATTCGGCCTGACAAAGATCGCCATAGATTTGGGCTTGCTCGAGCCAAGCAGAAGGCCGAGCCTCCGCCCGCATGGCCACTTCGTTCAATGTCGACCAATTTGGATCATTAGGTTCTATTAAACTGCCGTCCTCGCGGCGTCCTGTACACATCCGCGCCCATAAGGCTTCCACCAAGGCCAAACCTTCAATTGATTCATTCTTGGCCAGGCCCTCGCGAATAGTTGGCAGGATAAAACCTGGGTGGCGCGAGGAACCATCAAAAGCGACTCGGCGAGTGGTGTCGACAATCTTAGGGTTGGCAAATCGGTTGCTGATCAGGTCAACATAGGCATTCGGCGTCATACCTGGTACCGCATGGACATGCGGAACAATTTCCGTGCGAGCGACTTTCTCAAATAATTTGCCGATCAGGGGATGCTCCATGCAGCCAGAAATGGTGTCGACGGAGAGTAACTCGCCTGCTACTGCAATGACTTGATGGCCGCCGTTGAGAATTCGAATTT
>JAAXJV010000104.1 GCA_012269655.1 Pseudomonadales bacterium | reverse complement strand
TCGCTGGCCTCGCTCGGTGACAGGCCTTCCTTTTCGAAAATAGTTTTTACCAGGCCGCTCATTCTCCCGGGGCCGGCGATCCAGAAATTATCCGACACCTGTGGCATCACGTCGGCTTGGCTAGCCACCGAGCGGAGCATGGCACCCACCTGGGGATCCGCCATAAGCTCCAATATGTGTTTGCCTACCTGGTGCAATCGATCGGTTACATTGCCCTGCAATGGCGTAGACTCAATGTCCGCAAAGTAGCCATCGACTTTGTCGCTCACAATGGCTTGAAATAGCACATCTTTGTTTTTGAAATGGCTATACAGCGTTTGTTTTGACACACCGGCCTTAGCCGCGATTTGATCCATTGATGCAGTGAACCCGATCCCCATAAAGCAATAGCCAGCAGCGGCCAGTATCGCTTGACGTTTTTCTTCACTTTTTGGACGGCCGGTTGGACGGCCAGTTGGAAGGCTGGGTGTCACTTCAGCTTGTTTGCGATCCGTCATGGTGTTAGCAGTTTTTAAACTCAGTGGTTTATTAATTAGCTGGGCTTGTGTATAACCAAACTAACCAGTCTAGTAAGTTGAATCAAGTATGCGTTTCCTTTTCCCTTTGTTCCTTGCATGGGTCATGTCTGCCTCGGCCGCGGAGCCTCTGGTGGTCGAAACCGTGTCGCCACGAACCGCTCAAGCCGATGCTGACCTTGTGTTATTGGGTCAGTTAGAACCGGTTCAGAACTCTCAACTTGGATTCGAGTTAGCAGGGCGTGTGACATCGATTCTGGTAGACGAAGGTGATGCAGTCGCAGCGGGTCAAGTGCTCGCGACATTGGATACAGATTTACTCCGTGCACAACGTCGTGAACTGATCGCTGCGATAGAACAAGCTGAAGCGGCTTTAAGGTTGGCTGAGGTGAGTTTGAAACGCTTGAATGAAGCCCGCAGCCAAGGTGCCATTACCGATCAAAACTTGGATGAAGCGCAACAAGCTAAGCAGGATGCAGAGGGGCGTTTGGCGGTACTGAATGCCCAACTGTCTGGACTGGACATCCAACTGGATAAACATCAGTTATTGGCTCCCTATGATGGCTTCGTCATTGCCAAGCGCCTGTCAGCCGGAACGGTGGTGGCGCCGGGCACGGCAGTGCTTGGATTAAACAGCCAGTCCTTGCGCCTGCGTGTGGGTTTGCCAGACAGTGGCGGTCAACCCGCGGCTCTCAAACTGGCTTCTGGAGAACGACTACCGATCCAGCGCTCGGTGCCCCAACGGGATGCAGTGACGGGACTTCAGAGTGTCCTAGTCGATTGGCCCCTGGAACGCTCGGGACTTGCTGGGGACTGGATTCGAGTTCAGACGACGGGAATGCCTTCAAAACGCGATTGGGAGTTGCCATTGTCGGCCGTGACGCGACTTGCAGGGATTTGGGGAGGCTACCGGGTGATCAACGATCGTGCGGTGTTCACTGAACTGAATATTCTCGCGACTGATGGTCAAACCACCCGCGTAAATGGTCGCATCAATGAGTCGGATCGCTTTATCGCCAATGGGCTTCATCGCGTGGTGCCTGATTTACCTGTTCGGGCGCTACCCTGATGTCTCGGCGTATTGTCAGTGGGCTTTATCGTAATCCCTACCAACTGTGGATGGGCTTAGTCTTGTTGCTGGTCGCAGGCGTTTCATCCTTGATGAGCCTGCCACGGCTGGAAGACCCCCGCCTGTTAAATCGTTTTCCAGCGATCGAAACTCGGTTTCCAGGGGCAACACCCGAACAAGTCGAGATCTTGGTCACCGAACCGATCGAAGAAGCGATTCGAGAAGTTCCGCAGGTCGCCATCATCGAGTCGACGTCGGCGACCGGGTTATCGATTGTCAATGTGGAGCTGGATGACAGCGTAACGTCGGATAACCAAAACGAAATCATTGCCCAATTACGAGAAAAGTTGGATTCGGTGGTGCTGCCCACGCAGGCCTTAGCGCCAGATCTCTCGACCGACGGGGGTGGAGCCGGTGCCTACACGCTGGTGTTAGGCGTGCAGGCGACACAGCCTTATTTCGACATGATCGAGATGGGCCGCGTGTCGAATCAGATACTGGATCTGGTTCGTCAGATTCCGGGAACGGAATACGCAAGGTTAATGGGTGAGCCTGACGAGCGGGTTTGGATCGAAGTCAATGCGGATCGCTTGGCCGATTTGGGCCTGGGTATTGGTGCATTAGCCAATCAAGTTCGCCAGGCTGATATCAATGGCGCCAGTGGGGTTTTACGCCAGGGAGAGCGAAACCTGACGTTAAACCTTCAGGGTGGTTTCGATACGGTGCAACGGATAGCGGACCTTCCGATCTTGGTGGCCAATGGACAGTCGGTCACGCTAGGGCAGATCGCACACATTCGTAAAGGTTGGAAATCCCCCGTCGATACCTTGGCTTGGGTTGATGATCTTCCCACCATCCATATTGCTGCGCGAGTCAATCCGCAGGCCCGTGTTGACCTATGGACGGCGTCGGCGATTAGCCAAGCACAAGCCATGGCTGAGCTATGGGATTCGAATTATCAGCTGATCACGGTATTTGAGCAGCGTAAATATACCCAGTCGCGTTTGGCAGAGCTGACCAGCAACCTTGTTGCAGGTGCGGGTATCGTATTTTTAGTTGTGCTGGTATTTATGGGGTGGCGCGCCGCATTGATTGTCGGCAGTGCGTTGCCCTTGACCTTTGCCGGCGTGCTGTTTGGTCTGTCGCTGTTAGGCGTGCAGATTCATCAAATGAGTGTGTTCGGCATGATCATTGCGCTGGGATTGTTGATCGACAATGCCATTGTCATGGTTGATGAGGTGCGAGCTCGCATTCATCGCGGAATTCGACCCGCTCAGGCCATGACCGACAGCGTGGTCTATCTGCGTGGTCCATTGTTTGCTTCAACCTTAACCACGGTGTTGGGGTTTGCACCGATCTTATTGTTGTCCGGTGCCGTTGGTGACTTTATCCGAGCAATCGCGATTAGTGTCACGCTGGCGCTGATCACCTCCTTTGTTCTGAGTATGACCCTGATTCCAGCGCTGACAGGACGTTACCCGGGCAAGTCTGCCAGCTCAGGCTGGTTGGCGCAGGGCGTGAGCTTGCCAGGCTTAACTCGACTATTTCGTAGCGTGTTGGTGGTATTGACGCGTTTCAGCCCGGCAGGTTTGCTGCTGGGTATGATTCCTGGTGTCGCCGGATTCGCGTTGGTGGGCACGTTGGGTATGCAATTTTTCCCAGCCGCGGATCGAGACCACTTCGAGGTCAAGATTACCTTTGCGCCGACCCAAAGTTTGGCTGAAACCGAGTTGGCTTATCGACGGGTTTACTCCTTGATTCAGGCGACGGTCAGCCCGAGTCAGCAGAGCTGGACAATTGGGGAGAGTCATCCGGCGGTTTATTACAATCAAATCCCTGACGTCACACGCAATGATGCTTATATGCATGGTGTTTTGACCTTTGAGTCAGCAGATCAAAGTCGAGCCGCAATCGATCAGGTACAGTCAAACCTGGAACAGGCGCTACCTAATGCGCGGGTGGTTGTTCTGCCCTTTGGACAAGGCCCTCCCGTCGCTTACCCCTTGACCTTTCGAGTATTCGGGCCGGATTTGGCGGTGTTAGCGGATATCGGAGTTCAGGTTCGTCAAATTGTTCAAGCACATCCGAAGGTTCTTACGTCAGTGGCGACAATCAACCAGGATGGTATGCGTTTGGGCTTTCAGCCTGACGAGGCGCGGCTACGAGAGCTTGGATTATCGCTGAGCGATTTATCGCAAGAACTCGCGGCCCTAACCGAAGGCGTGGCCGCCGGCACCTTGAGTGATGGGCTGGAAGAAATGACGGTCGCTATGCGGTACTCGAATGAACAACGCGACAGCTTAATGGACATCTCCAGCGCTCGGATTTACGGACCTGCGGGGCAAGCCATTCCCCTATCGGCTGTAGGTCAGTGGTCACTCGAGCCAGAGCCTGCAGCGATCACTCGCTACAATGGGCAGCGTCTGAATAAAGTCGGAGGCTGGTTAGTCACCGGAGCACTGGCGATAGAAGTGACAGACGATATCGTCGCGCAGTTGCAGTCCATTGAGCTGCCTGAGGGTTATCGATTAGAGATTGGCGGGGAAAGTGAAGAGCAGGCCAATTCAGTGGGCGCATTGGCGGCCTATCTGCCCGTATTAATGGTCGGTATTTTAGCTACTTTAATTTTGTCCTTTCGCTCAATCCGTATCGCAGGCGTCATATTATTCGTTGGAATCTTATCGATCGGTTCTGGATTGCTAGCACTAGTGTTCTCGGGATTCCCTCTCGGGTTTAACCCAATACTAGGCACAGCGGGTTTGATGGGTGTTGCGATCAATGGATCCATCGTGGTGCTCGCAGCGATTCAAGCCAGTCCGTCTGCTCGCCTTGGCGATCCCGAAGCTCTGGTTGATGCAGTGATGAGCTGCTCGCGTCACATCCTAAGTACCAGTCTGACGACGGTGGGTGGATTTCTACCCTTGATGTTGGGGGGAGGCCTGTTTTGGCCTCCGCTAGCGGTTGTGATTGCAGGCGGCGTCGGATTCAGCGTTTTATTGGCTTTGGTATTGACTCCCGCACTTTATCGGATGGTGATGTGGTTCCGGCCTAAGCGAGTCGCGGACTCAGAGATGGTAATCTAGGGACTTCGAAATCGAGAGTTAACCGTCTTGGAAAATCATGACAAGTGGATGCGACTGGCATTGGGTCAGGCTCGGCGTGGCGGCGAGTTAAATGAGGTGCCCGTTGGGGCTGTGGTGGTACAAGGCCAACGCTTGGTCGGCGTCGGCTTTAATCGGCCTATTTCGGGCCAGGATCCCACCGCGCATGCCGAGATTGAAGCACTGCGCGATGCCGCAAGAACCCTTGGCAACTACCGCTTGGTTGACTGCGATCTGTATGTCACCTTGGAACCCTGCGGTATGTGCGTGGGTGCCATTGTTCACGCCCGGATTAGGCGAGTGATCTACGGGGCGTTAGAGCCCAAAAGTGGCGCCTGCTGCAGTCAGCAACAGGGCTTTGAGCATCCATGGTTAAACCATCGGGTCGGTGTTATCGGCGGCGTGCTGGCTCTGCCAGCGGGCGAGATGCTGTCGAATTTCTTTAAACGGCGACGTCAAGAAGCCAAGCAGTAAACGTGATAAGCCTCGCTGTGGTACTGATCAATTGCAGTGCCACAATGCTCGGCATCGTTTGGCATAGCATCACCTGAACGAATAATCCTGAGTTTGGCCGTAGTGCGTTGTGCACTGGGGTCCGTATCGACCTCGACCCAAATCCAGATTTCTTTGCAGTGGGTTATAAATTCTGCGCCTAGAAAGTGATGCTGCGCAGTCAGTTCGATGTCTCGATCGCCGCTGTGCGGAGTCAGAATGTGTTTATGAACTGTCTTCATTTGAATTCCTTTCAAA
>JAAXJV010000057.1:1917-5437 GCA_012269655.1 Pseudomonadales bacterium | reverse complement strand
GCCAAATGGCTGGACTGGGCTTCTCCGCTCATGGCCATCGTATTGACCTTACTGGTCAGCTCCGTGATGTTTTGGGTGTTGGGTACCGATCCCTTTGAGGCCTTGGAGGTCTTTTTTATCCAGCCCGTAAGTTCCTTGTACGGCGTATCTGAACTGTTGCTCAAAGCGACCCCTTTGATATTGATTGGAATCGGTCTCTCTTTTGGTTTCCGCGCAGGTATTTGGAATATCGGCGCGGAAGGACAACTTGTTATGGGTGGCGTGGCGGCGGGTGCTGTCGCACTGGCGCTGTCCGAAGTGAACAGCTCATGGATCCTGGTGCTGATGGCTCTGGCCGGTGTATTGGGCGGGATGGCTTGGGGCGCGCTGCCTGCTTTATTAAGAACGCGCTTTAACACCAACGAGATCCTGACCAGTTTGATGCTGACCTATGTCGCGGGGTTGTTCCTTTCGTTGATGGTCCATGGTCCGTTAAAAGATCCGGATGGATTTAATTTCCCCGAATCCGCCTTGTTCCACGATGCCGCGTTGCTGCCGGTCTTGTTTGATCAGGGACGGGCGCATATCGGATTCATTTTGGCCCTGATCCTGGCGCCCGTGGCCAGTTATTTATTTGCGCGGCATCTTTTGGGCTTCCAGTTGCGACTGCAGGGGCAAGCGCCAAAAGCGGCACGCTTTGCAGGCTTCAGTGAATCACGCATGGTCTGGACGGCGTTTTTGCTGGGCGGCGGTCTGGCTGGATTGGCGGGCATGATGGAGGTGTCGGGAAGCGTTGGACAACTGGTCCCTGTCATCAGTCCGGGCTATGGCTTTACCGCCATCATCGTTGCGTTTTTGGGGCGTTTGCATCCGGTGGGTATTGTGCCTGCCGGCCTGTTAATGGCGTTGTCTTACATGGGTGGCGAGGCGGCTCAAATTAGCCTTTCGCTACCCAATGCCGTGACGGGTGTGTTCCAAGGCATGCTGTTATTTTTCTTGTTGGGCAGTGCAGTCATTAGCCAGTATCGAATTGTCTGGGGGCGGAATTAATGGATTACGGATTCTTAATCCCTGCGATCCAATCGATCATTATCGCCTCGACTCCCTTGGTGTTTGCGGCCCTCGGTGAGTTAGTATCTGAGCGCGCGGGCGTTTTGAACCTCGGCGTCGAAGGCATGATGATTATGGGTGCAGTGGTCGGGTTCGCGGTCGTTATTGCTGGCGGTGGTGGTGTGCTCGGATTTGCGGCGGCTGCGGCGGCCGGGGCTTTAATGGCTGCTTTGTTTGGTTTTCTGACTCTGATTTTGTATGCCAATGCGGTCGCGACGGGACTTGCGTTGACACTGTTTGGATTGGGTTTAAGTGCGCTAGTGGGCGCTGGATTTGTGGGCTTGTCAGCGGATAAATTCCCCCAGATCTCCATCCCCGTGCTGTCCGATTTGCCGGTCATCGGCCCATTGCTGTTTGGCCATGACATCATGGTATATCTATCGCTGGCGTTGGCCGTTGGATTAACGTGGTTTTTTAAACACACTCGGGCAGGATTAATTGTCCGCGCGGTAGGCGATGATCATGACGCCGCCCATTCGATTGGCTATAACGTCACGGCCATTCGATTTATGGCCGCTTGTTTTGGTGGTGCCATGGCTGGCATCGGTGGCGCTTACTTATCGATTGTTCAAACGCCGCTGTTTGTTGAAAACATGACGGCAGGCCGTGGCTGGATTGCGCTAGCCTTGGTGGTCTTTGCTAGCTGGCGGCCGGGCCGAGTGCTACTGGGTGCCTACTTGTTTGGTGGCATCACCATCATTCAATTACATATTCAGGGATTTGGCATTTCCATTCCCTCACAGATTTTGTCGATGTTGCCGTATCTGGCGACCGTTGTGGTGTTGACTGTGATTTCGGCAAAGGGCTCGCAAGCGCGCTTAGGGGCGCCGCGGGCGTTAGGGCAGACCTTCAAGGCTACCCGCTAGAACCTGTTTAACTAAAAAGAGGACGTTTCAATGCAATTGAAGAAGTTGATCGCAACCGTCGCAGCCGGCGCTATGCTGAGCACCGCGGCGGTCGCTGACAAGCTAAAGGTAGGCTTTGTCTACGTCGGTCCCGTTTCTGACGGCGGCTGGACTTATGAGCACAACGTAGGCCGGTTAGCGGTCGAAGAAGCATACGGCGACAAGGTTGAAACCACCTTTGTTGAAAGCGTATCTGAAGGCCCTGACGCTGAGCGTGTGATCACGCAACTGGCTCAGTCGCATGACATGGTGTTCACCACCAGCTTCGGTTACATGAACCCGACGATCAAAGTTGCCAAGCGTTTCCCGAACGTGAAGTTCGAACATGCGACGGGCTTTAAGCGTGCGGACAACGTAGCGGTTTACAGCTCTCGTTTTTACGAAGGCCGTTCGGTCATCGGTATGATCGCGGGTGAAATGACCAAGACCAACACCATCGGTTACATCGCATCATTCCCGATTCCTGAAGTAATCCGTGGCATCAACGCGGCCTACTTGGCGGCGAAGGAAGTCAATCCTGCGGTTCAAATGAAAATCGTTTGGGTGAACAGCTGGTTCGATCCGGGCAAGGAAGCTGACGCAGCGAAAGCACTGATCGACCAAGGTGCAGACATTCTGATGCAGCACACCGACTCAGGTGCGCCGATGCAGATTGCTGAACAGCAGGGCATCTTTGCCTTTGGTCAGGCGTCTGACATGAAGAACTTTGGTCCTACTGCTCAGCTGACCGGCATCATCGATGACTGGGCTCCTTACTATGTGCAGCAAGTTGGCAAGGCACTAGACGGCACTTGGGAAAGCACTGACACCTGGGGCGGCTTTGACACCGGTATGGTTGCACTGGCTCAGTTCGGCGACGCCGTTCCAGCTGATCTAGTACAGCGTGCGCTGGACAAGCGTGCTGCGATTTCTGCGGGCGCGTTGCACCCCTTCACGGGTCCGGTGAACAAGCAAGACGGCAGTGTCTGGCTAAAGGCCGGTGAAACCGCTGATGACGGCACCTTGCTGGGCATGAACTTCTACGTTGAAGGCATCGAAGGCAGCATCCCTCAGTAATCTTTTATTGAGTGAATCAAACCGAAAAAGCCCCGATCCGTCGGGGCTTTTTTTTGCCGACTGAAATTAGAGCTGTTCTGCCTTTTCAATGCTGTACCAAGGTTCACAGTTCAGAATGGAACCTATCGGTTCTCGTTCTCTCCAAACACAGCAACGAGGAGAAAAATGATGAAGCGTAGAACTCTTTTGGTCGGCTCACTCAGTGTTTTGGCGATGCCAGCGTTGGCCAAGGCCTACTTTGATACCGGGACCTTTAACAATGTGGCTGTGTCGGGATACGACCCGGTGGCGTATTTCACCCAAGGAAAAGCCGTTCAGGGCGATAAGAAATACAGCACTCGCTATAAGGAAGCAGAGTTCCGTTTTTCTTCGCAGGCACATTTGGACGCCTTCGTTGCGGAGCCTGAAAAGTATGCGCCGCAATACGGCGGGTATTGTGCCTATGCCGTGGCAAACGGTTATACCGCCAG
>JAAXJV010000057.1:0-1817 GCA_012269655.1 Pseudomonadales bacterium | reverse complement strand
GGGGGAATGGCGCGCCTGACAGGATTTGAACCTGTGACCTTTGGCTTCGGAGGCCAACACTCTATCCAACTGAGCTACAGGCGCATTCGGCGCGCAGTATACCGCAACCCCCTAGCTTTACTAGCAGAGCACTGCAACACTGGCGAAAAAAGAGGATTCGGATGTTTTATAACCTCGGCAGCATCAATTTAGATTTGGTTTATCAAGTGCCACATTTTCCGGTCCCCGGCGAGACGTTGATGTCGACAGACTTTCGACGTTATCCCGGCGGTAAAGGCTTGAATCAGTCAGTGGCCATGGCTCGGGCAGGCGCCTCGGTAGTGCACATTGGTGCCTGTGGGCTGGATGCCGATTTTTGCCTGCAGGAATTGATTGATGCCGGTGTCGAGCTGGCGGTCGATCGGACCCGGCCGGTTTCAGGACAGGGAGTGATCTACATCGATCCAACCGGTGAGAATCAAATTGTTTTGTTGCCGGCGGCTAACTTAGAGATCACCCCACAACAAGTCAGCCAAGGTTTAGAATCGATGGGCTCGAATGACTGGTTGGTTCTGCAAAACGAAACCAATCTTCAGGTCGAGGCGGCGAAACAGGCTCGTGCTTTAGGTGCTCGAGTGGCCTACAGTGCGGCACCCTTTGAATCCCATGCACTGGCTGAAATTCTGCCCTATGTTGATGTCGTCGCCATGAATCAAGGTGAAAGTGAGCAAGCCATACAAGCGTTGGGCTCACAGCCTGAGCAATGGGGCTGTCAGGTCTTGATAACCCTGGGTGGTCAGGGGGCCAAGTTCTTTGATGGGCAAGGGTGGTATGAACAGTCGGCACCCAAGGTCGCGCCGGTTGATACCACCGGTGCCGGCGATACGTTTTTCGGTTATTTCATCGCGCACTTGGATCAAGCGGGGCCGCAGCAAGCGCTAAAATTAGCCACGCAAGCGTCCGCCCTTCAGATCACGCGCCCCGGTGCAGCCAGCGCAATACCCCGTTTGGAAGAGTTGGCATGAGCACGCCATGGATTTTGGATACCGATCCTGGGATTGATGATGCTTTGGCCCTGTTCTATTTGTTGGGCGAATCATCGGTCGAGATTGTTGGGCTAACCAGTGTGTTTGGTAATGTGGATGTCGATAAGACGACTCGCAATGCACAGCAATTATTGGAGCTGGCACAGCATCCAGCTTGGGTCGCGCGAGGCGCTGCCCGGCCGTTACATATCCCGCCTAATCCCCCAGCGGACTTTGTACACGGTGCAGAGGGACTCGGGGAGGAACAGTTGCCGCCACCGACCTCACCTGTGTATTCACAAACGGCCGCTCAGGCCCTTGTCGAGGCCTCAACGCGCATCGAACGTCTGCACTTAGCACCGGTTGGCCCCTTGACCAACTTGGCTCAAGCACTGCAATTGGACCCTGGGCTTGTTGAGCGAGTGGACGGCGTGACGATCATGGGAGGGAATCTGGATTCCCGGGGCAATGTCAGTCAGCACGCTGAGGCCAATATCTGGAACGATCCGCATGCGGCGCGTCAGGTACTGCGCGCGGGTTGGCCGATTCGACTGATCGGGCTGGATTGCACCTCGACTATTCAGTTAACCGAATCCGACTTTGAAGGCTTGCCGGGCAAAGCCGGCCAAATTTTACGCCGTGCTGCTTGCGCGTATATCGATTTTTATCGCTCGCAAGGGTTTCAAGGCTGCCAGCTGCACGATCCGGCCGCGGTCATGGCTGGGATTGCGCCCGAGTTATTTGAATGGGAAACCACCGGGGTAGACGTCATCTGTGAGGGTGCTGATGTGGGTCGAGTTGTCCGCGATGCAT
>JAAXJV010000198.1 GCA_012269655.1 Pseudomonadales bacterium | reverse complement strand
AACCACACCTTGCCGACCAAAAAGGCGGCTCGCTATACCGGCGGTCTGTGGGTCGGTAAGTTCATCAAGACCTGTACCTATCAGCGTGTCCTGACTGAAGAGGCCAGCGTTCATGTGGGCGAGTACTGCTCGCGATTGTGCGCACTTGAAGGCTTCATGGGACACAAAGAGCAAGCCGATATTCGGGTTCGCCGGTATAAGAAAGCCTGATGGCTAAGGTGACATCTTATGATGTTGCCAAGCGGGCTGGGGTCTCTCAGTCCGCGGTTTCTCGTACGTTCTCCAACGGCGGCAAAGTTGCCGCCGATACGCGAGCTAAAGTCTTGGCCGCCGCCAAAGCACTGGGTTATCAACCCAACGTATTAGCCCGCAGCCTAATCACAGGTCAAAGCGGCATGGTGGCCGTGATAGTCAGCCAAACCAGCAGTCGTTATTACCCTGAAATTGTCGAATTGTTGGCCGGTGCGCTCGAGCGTGCGGGCAAAAAAATGCTGTTGTTCTATACCGATGGCCGGATCGACCGTGTTGAAGCCGTGCTTCAAGAGGTCGGAAAATATCAAGTGGACGGCATCATTGCGACCACGCAATTTGCTCCCGATAAACGCGAAATGATCCGGGCGCTCAATCGCCCGATGGTGCTGATGAATCGCTTGGATCCGCAGGGTGAGTTTGCATCTGTAATCTGTGAGCAAACCTTGGGTGGTGCTCAACTGGCGGCGGCGCTGGTCAATGCGGGCCGACATCGGGTGATGTTATTGAGTGGGCCCAAAGATAACTTTGTCGCGCGACATCGTTTGATGGGGGCACTGGATGGCTTAGGCAGTGCTCATCTGGATACCTTGGCGGGCGATTTTAGTTATGAGTCGGGTTTTAATGCCGCGCATCAACTGGTTTCGGCCAAACCCGACGCCATCATGTGCATGAACGATTCGATGGCCATGGGTGTGATCGATGGATTGGATCGGCTGGGTGTCCAGGTACCCGAGCAGATTTGGGTGACCGGTTTTGATGGGTCAGTCGCTGGTGCATTGGCGCGTTACGATCTGACCACCTTTGCTCAGCCTTTACCTGATATGGTGAACGATTCAGTCGAATTATTGATTGGGCAAATGGACTCGCCTGATGAAAGTCCTCAAAGCCTGGTGCATCAAGGAGCGTTGCGCGTAGGTTCGACGGCTCCGTTATGACAGATATTTTGTGGTTGCCCGGCACCCTCTGCGATCACCGTTTGTTTGCTGCCCAGCGTGAAGCTTTTGGCGAGCACACCACCGCCGAAGTCGGGCAATTTGACTCCGTGACCATGCAAGCTCATGCGATCTGGCAACAAATCGAAACTTCTAACGTGGCCCTGGTGGGATTGAGTTACGGCGGAATTTTGGCGTTGGAGATGATTCGGCAGCACCCAGAAAGGGTCTCGCATTTGGCGATTTTGGACTCGAATGCGCGCAATGACACCGGCGAAAAACAACGTGAGCGTAACGCATTGGTGCAGCGATTGTTCGAGGGTGATTTCGAAAACATTGTAATGGACCAACTCAAGCCGTTGTATTTGGCCAAGGCTAACCAAGACAATGTTGATATTCTGAATACGGTTCGAGATATGGCCATGGACCAGGGTCAGGCCGTGCTGACCCGACAAATCAAGGCTGTTCGCGGTCGCCCCGACCAACGTCCCAACCTGGCTTCGATCCGCGTTCCAACGCTGATCATGGCAGGCACAGAGGACATTTTGTGCCCAGAAGACCGCCAGCGCGAGATGCATGAGGGCATCCCGTATTCAGAGCTGGTACTCTTGGAGAATTGCGGTCATCTAGCGACGCTAGAACAGCCAGAACGGGTCAATCAAGCCCTCGAACAACTATTCAAACGCTAAGGATACCTATGCGCAGCAACGATCGAATTTTGACCACCCACGTTGGCAGCTTGCCCCGTTCAGAAGCGGTAACCGAGGGCGTATTTGCCAAAGAGCAGGGCAAGGCGATCGACGAGGCTGCGTTCGCTCAGACGCTGCGTGAGGCGGTGACAGAGACGGTCCGAAAGCAAGTCGCCAGTGGCGTGGACATTGTGAGTGACGGTGAACAGTCCAAAATCAGCTACGCCACTTACATCAAAGATCGTATCACCGGATTTGAAGGGGATAGCCCCCGCCGGACACCCAAAGACCTCGAGCTGTTCCCGAATTACGGAGCCTTTGCCAGTCGCTCTGGCGGTGTGCCCGAATACAAGCGGCCCAAGTGTGTCGGACCGATTGAAGTCAAATCCATGGATCCGCTGAACGAAGATTTAAGCTGCTTTGCAGACGCTTTGAAAGCCTCTTCGCCCGCGGGTGCCTTTATGAACGCCGCAAGCCCAGGTGTCATTGCGCTGTTCCAGCCTAATGAATACTACGCGACCGATGACGAGTACCTTGAGGCGCTCGCCGAAGCCATGCGTATCGAGTACGAAGGTATCGTCAACGCAGGCTATCAATTGCAGCTGGACAGTCCGGATCTGGGCCTAGGTCGGCATATGATGTTTAAAGACACCGAAGATGACGAGTACATGACGCGCATTGCTCGTCACGTTGAAGTGCTCAACCATGCAACTCGCAACATCGCCCCCGAACAAATGCGAATGCATATTTGCTGGGGTAACTATGAAGGCCCACACGTGTGTGATGTGGGGCTAGACGTTATCTTGCCGACGGTGCTCAAGGCTAGACCTGCCGCCCTTTTGTTTGAAACCGCTAATCCCCGTCATGGGCACGAATGGCAGGTGATCCGCGACCATGCGGATCTGATTAGCGAAGAAAAGATTCTGGTGCCGGGTGTGATTGACTCCACCAGCAATTTCGTCGAGCACCCTGAATTGGTCGCAGAGCGGATCGAACGATTTGCCAATATTGTTGGGCGAGAGCGTGTTATTGCCGGTACCGATTGTGGATTCTCCACCTTTGCTGGGTTTGGCAGCGTCCAGACGGACGTAGTTTGGGCCAAGCTGAAAACCCTGGCTGATGGTGCGGAGCTTGCGAGCTCGCGTCTTTGGGGCGGCAAGTGAGTATCCGCCTGGGTCAGCGCTGTGCGGGTTTCAAGGCCCGCATTCAGGCCGGTGAATTCACCCTCGGAACTTTTCAAAAGACGCCGCACATGCACATCACCGAGGTGCTGTCGCTCTCTTCGTTGGATGCCGTTTGCTTGGATGCCGAGCATGCGCCTTTTAACCGAGCCGACTTGGATGCTTGCTGTGCGATTGCACGAGCCAACGATCTGCCCACATTAGAGCGTGTGTCTCATAACAGCCCAGATGCGATATTAGATGCGTTAGACCGGGGTGCGTCAGGCATCCTGGCGCCGCATGTTCGTAGTGTTGAAGAGGCAACTGCGTTGGCAAAGGCCTGTCAATATGGTGCCGGTGGCCGTGGCTTTGCGGGCTCGACTAGAGCCGCTTGGTACGCGACTCGTGGGATGCCTGGACAGTTGGAAGGCGCGGCTCAAGAGGTCACGGTCGTGGCTCAGATTGAGGACGTTGAGGCGCTGGATGAGATTGAGCAGATCGCGCAAGTGCCGGGTATTGATGCACTCTTTATTGGTCGTGCGGATCTGACCGTTGCACTGGGTGAGACGAATCTGAAGGCCCCAATCGTACTCGACGCAGTCGAACGAATCATGCAAGCCTGCCGTGCTGCCAATCGGACGGTCGGTATGTTCGTTGGCGATTTGGGCGAGGTGCCTCAATGGCGCGAGCAGGGCGCTTCTTTGTTCATGTTAGCCAGTGATCATGCCTTGATGTTATCGGGCGCGGCCGCTTTACGAGACAAAGTCGGCAATTGAGGCGGGCTTTATGCCCAGATTGGTCAGAGCCTGCGGCGAAATCGCCAAATCCACCCCCCGTTGACCCGCACTGCAATAGATTTGTGAATATTGCAGTGCGCTTTGGTCGATTACCGTTAGATGCCGTCGGCGTTGTCCTAAGGGGCTGATTCCCCCGACTTTGTAGCCAGTTACACGTTCAGCGTCTTTGGTTTGTGCCATCGTTATTTTTTTCCAACTCAGACACTTGGCAAGCCGTTTGAGATTGAGCTGTGCATTTGCGGGGACCATGGCACAGGCGAATTCATCTGAGCCCGTGACCATCAGCGTTTTGAAAACGCAGCCGGGCTCGACGCCTAGGGCCTGTGCAGCCCCCAGTGCATAACCCACATCTTCATCCAGTTGTTCGAATGGATGGATCTCGTGTGGGATTTTTTGCTGGCGCAGAAAATTGATCGCCGGTGTCATCGATGAATTTCATAACAGGGGCAGTAGTCACCGTCGATTTTCATGCGGCTTTGCTCGACGAAACTTTTTAGTAGTTCGTCCATCCGCTGCATCAGCGCAGGCTCACCGTGCAATTGAAACGGGCCGTGAGCTTTGACGGCGGCAACGCCAGGGGCTTTTACGTTGCCCGCGACAATGCCGCTGAATGCTCGGCGCAATGCAGCCGCTAATTCGTGCGCCGGCTGATCAGTCGATAAGTTCAATCTGGCCATATTTTCATGCGTCGGGGCAAAGGGCTCTTGGAATGGGCGGTCAATAAACAAGCGCCAGTTGTAAGTAAAGGCATCCTGAGTCGCGGCTCGATAGTCATGCACCTGTTGAATGCCCTGGGTCATCAACTGTGCGACTTTAACCGGGTCATCAATGATCAGTTGGTAATGCGCTCGGGCTGCGTCACCCAAAGTAGCCCCGACAAAGGCATCCAATTGCTCTAACAAGGCTCGACTGCTTTCGGGGCCAGTCAGGATCAAAGGCAAGGGCTGATCAGTGTTATCAGGGTGCATTAGAATGCCCAACAGATACAGCAGCTCCTCGGCTGTTCCTGGGCCTCCGGGAAATACGATGATTCCATGTCCCACTCGAACAAAGGCCTCTAACCGCTTTTCAATATCCGGCATGATCACCAACTCATTGACGATCGGATTCGGCGCCTCGGCCGCAATGATGCCGGGTTCAGTGATGCCCAAATAACGGCCGTCTCTAATTCGTTGTTTGGCGTGGGCGATAGCCGCGCCTTTCATCGGACCTTTCATGGCACCGGGACCGCAGCCGGTGCAAATATCCATACTTCTCAGTCCCAGCTCATGTCCAACTTCTTTGGTGTAGTCGTACTCGACGCGACTGATACTGTGTCCGCCCCAGCACACGACCATGTTGGGTGCTCGTCCTGCAATCAGCGCATCGGCATGACGTAATAAGTGAAACACGGCATTGGAGGTTTGCACGCGATCGGATAGATCGTACTGAGTAAGTGTGGTCCGGGTGTATAGCAAGTCGCGAACGACCGAAAACAGATGCTCCCGGATGCCGTTGATGATGTGGCCATCTACGAAGGCATTTTCGGGTGCATTGTCAATCTGCAGCCGAATACCGCGCTCAAATCCCTGTACTTGAATAGAGAAGTCGGGAAATTTTTCGATGATGGTATAGCCGTCGTCGCTTTTAGAACCGGAAT
>JAAXJV010000187.1 GCA_012269655.1 Pseudomonadales bacterium | reverse complement strand
AGCTCCACCAAACACTCCACATCAAAGGTCGCTACTCGCGGCCTTTTTTGTGCCTACTGTTCAGGCAGTGCAATGACATTTCTCTTGAAACTTTGTAACCTGCAACGCGACTCAAGGAAGACATATGTTTCAATTGGATGCACAACTGGCTGCGGATTCGCGCCTGATTGCCTCGCTGGCCAGTTCCGATTGGCTTCTCATGAATGATTCCCGCTTCGTTTGGCTGGCGCAGGTACCGCGATTTGCAAGGGCTCGATTGCTAGCAGACCTACCCAAAAGCTTGCGTGACGAGGTCCGAGCCGAGTCCGATTTGGTGGTCGAGATCCTGCGATCCTTATTCAATCCAGATCAAATCAACGTCGCACAGATTGGAAATGTGGTGTCTCAATTACACATTCACCACGTCGCTCGATTTACCGATGATGCGTTGTGGCCTAGACCGATCTGGGGGCAAACGCCAGCCGTCCCTTATCGGGAGGCTGAATACCGTGACCGTTTGGCTTTGCTTCGGTCGCACTTTTAGTACTTCGCTCCCAGGCACTCTGTATTTTTTGTTCTAGGCTCTAACGAGTTGTGGAGCAAATAAATGACACATTTGGTAACCCGAATCCGGGTTTACTACTTGATTGGCTTGGCCATGATCATCGGGGTGGGATTTTGGGCTGCCTATAAGGCCGACCACTGGATTCGAATGGAGTCTGGCGGCTCTACACCGGATTTCTGGAGTCAATATCAAACCTTTATGATCCCCGGAATTCTAGTGGGTACGATGGCGGGTTGGGTGATGTCTTGGGCGGTTCGGCGAGAAGTCAATGGCATGCTCGAGCGTTTGATGGATGCCTTTGGATCGCTCCAACGGGGACGCCCACAGCCGATGCGGACCCAAGCAGGCACAAAAGAAGAAAAAGTGCTGGCGGAATGCTTCAACCATGCGCTCAGCATGGTCCAGCAAGCGCAAGAGCAGCAGTTCAAAAATGCCATGACAGACTCGCTGACGAGATTAATGAATCGTGCGGGGCTCAAAAAACAGCTAGATAATGAAGTGCAGGATGAGTCGGTGGCACTGTTGTTTATCGACTTGGACGATTTTAAGCGTGTTAACGACGTGTTTGGACATGAAATCGGTGACGAGACTCTCAAAGTCACGGCTCGCCGTATCCAAGATTCGATTCGCAGTTCGGGTGTCGGCCGAGCCGCCGATCGTGTCGCCCGTATTGGTGGCGATGAATTCGTCATCTTACTGACCCCGGAGCCTGCACCTGAACACGTCAATCGCATCAGTCAACGAGTGATTGATGCCATCTGCCAACCGATCGCTTTGGAAGGTCGTGAAATTTATATTGGAGCCAGTATCGGCCTAGCATCGGGTTGCACGCGAAGTGAAATGGATACGGTGATCAACCGTGCGGATATGGCAATGTATCAGGCCAAAGCCAGTGGTAAACGGGCCTTTGTACGCTTTGATGAATCGATGGAAAAAGATATCCAGCGGATGGCAGAGGTTGAACGTTGTTTGCGCCAGGCCATCCAAAACAATGAGTTGAACGTAGTGTACCAGCCGTTAGTCAGACCCGAGGGACGTATCGGTGGATTTGAGGCCCTCGTGCGCTGGAACAGTATCGAGCTGGGTCAAGTCTCGCCTGCGGAATTTATCCCGGTTGCAGAAGCCTACGGCATGATCGAACAGATTGATTTGTGGATCGCTCGTCAGGCCATGCGCGGGATTCGAATGCGCATGGACGCCTGGGGAGAGGGCGCCTTTGTATCCATTAACGCGTCCGGGATGCACTTTTTGTCGATGGAATTTGCCGACCAGCTGATCAGGATCGCTCAGCAAGAGGACATTGATCCTTATTGGGTGCATATCGAGATTACCGAGACCGCTATCTTGCAAGACATGAAAGCGGCTAAGGCGGCTGTTCAGCGATTGAGAGAGGCCGGCTTTCGCATCTACTTGGACGATTTCGGGACCGGCTATTCTAGCCTAAGCCATTTGTCCCGTTTTCCACTGGATGGCCTGAAAGTGGACGTCTCTTTTGTAAAAGACATTCCGACCTCTGCAGGTGCCTGCAATCTGGCTCGAGGCATCATTGATTTGGCCCATAACCTAGATTTGGACGTGGTCTGCGAGGGGGTGGAGACACCGGAGCAAGCCGAATTCTTGACCATGGCAGAGGCGGATTTACTCCAAGGCTGGTTTTTTGGCAGTGCCCAGCCGTTACCTTCTAGTTTGAGCGCGAAAGCTGCGGTTCCAACTTTTGCATCAGGATCGGTTGAAGCAGTGCAACAGCCAGCGTGATCAGCGCGAGCCAGCCTACATTCTGTAAATGGCCATCTGCGCCAGTGGTTAGGACGAATGCACTGACCACTCCGGCGGTCCCGCTACAGGCATGTCGTAAGCTAGTTTGCAGTGCCATATGGGCCGAGCGTTCATGAGCCTCGGGCACCAGAGAACTGGCGGTATTCGCAGCGGAAATTCGAACCGCACCAGACACCATGAACAATGGAAAGAATATCCATAAACTGATCAAGGGCGGATCAAACACAAATCCGCCGATCAAACTGATGCTAATCAGTACAAATCCGATCCAACTGGTTGCGGTTAGTGACCATTTGTCAGCTGACCAGCCAGCCAGTTGTTGGGCAATCAGGGTGGCGAGACCCGCGACAAAGTAGACCTCGCTCATGCGCTCGCGAGGGAAATCCAAATTAAACTGCATAAAAGTGGCAAAGGATGGAATCAGCAAAAAGCTTCCGCCGGATACACTGGCCAAAAGACCATAGGCCATCAGGGTTTTCGGGCGGCTGATGAACTTTAGGGTTCCTGGCCAGGGCTGCGCAGGAATGGGGGGCGACTTAGGTAAGAAACGAAGGGCCAGTGCTGACATCACTAGCATGATTGAAGCTAGGGTCCAAAATGGTGCCTGCCAGCCTCCCCAAAGCGCTAAGTAAAGACCCAGTGGGACGCCGACAATTGACGACAGTGCAAATGCAGAACCGACAAAGCCCATCGCTCGTCCTCGGTAATGTCCGGGGACCACCTCAGCCAGGACGGCCATGCCAAGTGATGTTGCCAGTCCCCCGAACACCCCAGCCAGCGCGCGAAAGCCCAGTAGGGCTTCAAACGACCATGAAAGGGTGGCCAGCGCTTCAGAAATAGACAGTCCCAGCAACACGCCAGCTAGCAGGCGTCGGCGTTCAAATCGATCGAGAAACCGAGCGCTCAAGAATGCAGTCAGGCTGGCTGCCAGAATATAGGCCGCTCCGACAAATGGTACGTTTTCCATCGGTGCCCCGAATGCCAAGGCATAGTCCGGACCCATCGGCATCACGATCATAAAATCGATAATGTTGAAGAAATTGATCGCCGTGATGAGCAGAACTATTAACCAGACCGAGCGTGGCATCGTTTTTCCTAGGCAAAAAACAGGCGGCCAAAGCCGCCTTTTCGATCCGTCGAGTGCTTAGCGCTTATCGACTTCAACAAAATCGCGCTGATCTTCGCCGGTGTATAACTGACGGGGACGGCCGATTTTGTGGGGGCTCGAGATCATCTCGTGCCAATGGCTGATCCAACCAATGGTGCGAGACAGGGCAAAGATTACCGTGAACATGCTGGTGGGGATACCAATGGCTTTCAAAATGATGCCCGAGTAGAAGTCTACGTTCGGGAACAGCTTACGCTGCACGAAGTATTCGTCCTGCAAGGCAATCTCTTCTAGGCGGCGAGCGATGCGCAATAGCGGCTCGTCTTCAACGCCCAACTCTTTCAATACTTCGTCGCATGACTCTTTCAGAACTGCAGCGCGCGGATCCATGTTGCGATAGACGCGGTGGCCGAAGCCCATCAAGCGGAAGGGATCGTTTGAGTCTTTGGCGCGTGCTACGAACTCTTCAATGCGGCTTTCGTCGCCGATTTCTTCCAGCATGTCCAGAACCGCTTCGTTGGCTCCGCCGTGTGCGGGGCCCCAAAGGGCGGCAATACCGGCCGAGATACAAGCAAAGGGGTTGGCGCCTGAGGAACCTGCCAAGCGAACAGTCGATGTCGACGCGTTTTGTTCGTGGTCGGCATGCAAGGTAAAGATACGATCCATCGCACGAGCAACCGCTGGGTTGGGTTCGTATTGTTCGCAAGGTGTTCCGAACATCATGTACAAGAAGTTGGACGCGTAGTCCAAGTCATTGCGGGGATACATGAAAGGCTGGCCTAGCGAATGCTTGTAGCACATAGCGGCCAGTGTCGGCATTTTTGCGACCAAGCGGTGGGCTGCAATTTCACGGTCACGCTCGTCACGAATATCCATAACATCGTGGTAGAAAGCAGACAACGCACCGACAGCACCACACATCATTGCCATGGGGTGAGCGTTGTGATGGAACCCGTCAAAGAAGCGAGATAGTGACTCGTGAACCATGGTGTGGTTCTTGATGGTGTTCTCAAACTCAGCTTTTTGCTGAGCATCAGGCAAGTAGCCGTAGTACAGCAAATAGCAGACTTCTAAGTAGTCGCTCTTGGCCGCCAACTCTTGGATGGTGTAACCACGGTGCAACAATACGCCAGCGGCGCCATCGATGTAGGTAATTTTAGATTCAGTCGATGCAGTGGCAACGAAACCAGGGTCAAAAGTGAATAGCCCGGCCTTTGCCAGCGGGGCGACTTCCATAACGTCGGGACCTACCGTGCCAGAGTGAATGGGCAACTCGACGGTCTGTCCGTCGGGTAGGGTCAAAGTAGCGCTTTTATCGGCCATAGAGTGTGGCTCCTATCCTTCAAGTTTGGTTGCGAGCAGGCGAAATGGCTGCACAAATAGCAGTACAACCGGCCGAACAGAGTCAGTCCGCCTCAGAACACAAGCGGGGGCAAGAATAGTGATTCGAGACATCATGTCAATGTCCTCCGGGTCTCCGCCCAGTGCGTAAGGCTTGCTTAATTTTCCTTGATTGGGTTGGTTTAGATGTTGCGACGTAGGGTACGTGGGGCTTTGGTGGGTTGTTACCAAGTTACTCAAAATTATTGGAATACGACTATTTGGGTATAAGAACCGTGGGAAATCGTTTGAAACGGGCATAAGGGATATTTATACTGCGCCCGCTTGAACAAATTGTTTTCACTCATGGCGGGGTCCTTAATGGCAATGTCACAATCACGGCCGGTGAATTTGGATTTAAAAACAATCCGTTTTCCTATCATGGCTATTTCTTCGATCATTCACCGTGTTACCGGTGTGATCATGTTCCTAGGCGCGTTCGTCGTTATGGGTCTTCTTCATGAATCATTGCAGGGGCCGGCCGGTTTCGAATCTGCCTTAGCGCTGATGGATAACGCGCTGGTAGCGTTTTGTCTGTGGGGCTTTGTGAGCGTACTTGGCTATCACTTCATTGCTGGTATCAAGCATTTGATGATGGATCTAGGGCATTTTGAAACTCTGGAGTCTGCGCCGGGTGCGGCAAAGTTCACGTTAGCGTCTGGCGTTGCGGTCGTTGTGTTGTCGGGGATTTGGG
>JAAXJV010000179.1 GCA_012269655.1 Pseudomonadales bacterium | reverse complement strand
GGAATGGACAGCGATGCGATTCTGGATCGTATTGACCCTGCCAAGGACGTCGACGGATTTCATCCGGTCAATGTCGGTGCACTCTGGACGGGCGGCGAAGGCTTGGTCCCGTGTACACCGCTAGGCTGTAGCTATCTGGTCGCGGATGTGCTCGGTCAGGATTTAAGCGGGCTGACTGCAGTGGTGTTGGGGCGTTCCAATATTGTCGGTAAACCGATCAGTGCCCTGTTACAAAAAATGAATGCAACGGTGGTGATGGCTCACTCCAGAACTATGAATCTGCCCGAGATGTGTCGCAGTGCGGATATCTTGATTGCAGCCGTGGGGCGTCCGTTCATGGTGAAAAAAGACTGGATCAAGCCAGGCGCTACCGTGATCGATGTCGGTATCAATCGCTTGGAAGACGGTAAGCTGGGCGGAGATGTTGCCCGGGATGCGGTCGAGGTAGCCGGCGCGGTCACGCCAGTGCCCGGTGGTGTTGGTCCCATGACCATTGCCTGCTTGCTCACCAATACGCTGCGCGCCGCAAAGCTCGCAAACGCGTAGGGCACCTCACATGCGGTGGATCCTGTTGACGGCATTCTTGGTGCTCTCAGGGTTTACCCTATCCGTATTCGGTGGTGCCTGGCCCCAATCTGACCTCGAATGGCGTATTTTGGGGGAGCTCCGCTGGCCTAGGGCGATGGCGGCCTTGCTAGTGGGCAGTGTGTTGGGTGTTTGTGGCTTGTTTCTCCAAGTGGTTCTGCGCAATCCGCTGGCCGAGCCCTACATTCTGGGTGTGTCCGGGGGAGCCTCGGTCGCCGTCATGCTGTCGGCGCTGATTGGACTAAGTTCGGTATTCCTACCGCTATTCGCAATGATCGGTTCCTTGGCCACCTTGGCCTTGCTGCTGAGTTTGACGCGGATGGGGCGATCCGACCCGATCCGATTGCTGCTAACCGGTGTTCTCTTAAGTGCCGGTGCTGGCGCCCTGGGCAGCTTGATTTTGACCTTTAGCGATCCGGTTCGCACGCAAGTGTCGCTGATTTGGTTGATGGGCGATTTATCCGGCGCAGGTGTATCTACCCTGTGGTTATTGCCCTGGCTAGGCTTCTTGGTACTCGCCACCCGCGCAAGCCGTCTATTGGACGTTTTCAACCGAGGGCCGGATGCAGCCAGCATGCTGGGCATGAATGTAGTCCGGGTTCGTTCGTTCTTGATTGTCATCGCAGGGATTTTGACCGCGCTGGCTGTATCGGTGGCTGGTCCCATTGGGTTTGTTGGCCTGTTAGTACCCCATGCGGTGCGGCTGTTGATGCCCACCCGTACGCATCGAACTTGGCTTCCCATGTGTGCGGGGCTGGGTGGGGCACTTTTGCTTTGGGCGGATTGGTTGGGCCGGGCGGTGGCTGACCCCATCCAGATTCCGGCGGGGGTTGTGATGGCCATGCTGGGCATTCCGGTTTTACTGGTGTTGTTGGGACGGATTTATGCTGCGCGTTGATCAACTCGTCACGTCACTGGATAAGCAGCCTAACCCCATCAGTGGGCAATTGAATGCCGGTCAGGTGGCCTGCGTGCTGGGACGAAATGGTGCAGGAAAGTCCTGGCTATTAAGGTCTGTGGCCGGCTTGAACGCGGTGCGTTCGGGGACTGTCAAGGGCTCGGCTGATCAGCCGCAGGCTCGCTGGTGCGGGTACTTAGCGCAAACGGAATCTCGTTTGTTTCCAATGCGCGTCAAAGACTATGTGCTGTCAGCCCGACATCCGTGGTTAGCTTGGCATCAGGGCTACCAGCCGTCGGACTATGAGTATGTGGAATCGGCGCTTGCTCGAATGGGGCTGGCGGACAAAGCGAACACATCGATTCAAGCGTTATCGGGTGGCGAATGGCAGCGGGTGCGTCTTGCAGCCTTGATCGCACAGCAAGCAAAAGTCTGGCTGCTGGACGAGCCGATTGAGCATCTGGATCCCGGACACATTTGGTCGACCCTGCCTGATTTGATTCGTGATCATCTGGCTAATGCCGGTTGTGTGCTGATGGTCGCGCATGATCCAGATTGGGCCGCGCAATTATCAGATCAGGTTCTGTTGCTGGGTAACGAGCAATGGAGCTGGGCGGAAGCTAAAGAACAACTGACCCAGTCGAAACTGAGCCAGTTGTATGGCCACCCCTACGAGTGCCGAGATGGCCGGTGGTTTGCGGTTTAGAAGCTACTGGTCAAGCTGAAGCTATAGCTGCGTGGCAGGCTTGGAATGTAGAAATCATAAAAACCTGAGACACCATCGATTGTTGAGAAACCTCGCACGCCATATGTGTAATTTTTGGCGTCGAACAGGTTATCCACACCAAGTTTTAGCGAGAGGTTCTCGTATTTTTTCTGGATGCTCCAGTCAAACGTGGCCTGATCGCTAACGCGTCCACCCTCATTATTCCAATCTGAAGCGAGAACTTTATCGCTCTCAAATCGACCTGAAAGACGAGTTGAGACGCCTGCACCGAGATTGTGTTCTACAGTAAACCGGAAAGTCTGTTCAGCTACTGATGGCAGTCTTTTACCTTCGTGAACGCCCCCGGTTACCTCAGAATCAAGCAGTGTCATGCTGACGTCTAAATTTGTAGAGTCTGAAATTGCGCGACTCAATTTGGCTGTGGCTCCTGTTCGGGTAGTAGAGTCGACGTTGAAATTGCCAGAATTTGGCCATGGATTGTCTTGGAATGCGATTTCGTCTGAAATCTCCATGTGATAGGCCTCAAGGTCGACGAAGCCGCCTTCAATTTGCTGTTGTATTCCGAGATGAAGGCTGTTGGAAATTTGGGGCCGCAGCGCATTAGGCAATGCCTTACTGTCTTGCTGTTCGTCTACGGTTGCGAATCTGTAGGCTTGGTCCAGCGAACCTCTAAAAACCAATGTCTTGTTTAACTGTTTTCGGGCTGAAATATTCCAGGCAGACGCACTTTGGGTTTCATCTACACTCGCGTTGTTTGTGGCAGAGGTATGGGTATACCGCACTTGGTCTTTAACACTCGCGATACGACCTACTGCGCTCAGTAGCAGATCTTCACGTTCAACAAGTTGGGTTCCGAGGTATAGGCTGGTTTGGCGTTGTTCGCTATCCGACTTTTTGGTTCCCCAACTGACATTGGGTGAGAAATAGTCGTACCTGTCTGATCTCAACTCTGCGCCGTAGTAGAGGCCTGAGTTTACAGTCATCTCTGCATTTATTCTGAATCCCCGAGTTGTCTGATCAAACAAGGTTGAACCGCTAATGGTCCCTTCTTGATTCGACTCCACGTATCCAAATGAGGTAACGAGGGATTGTCCCATTAGATTTCGCTCATCGCTAAAGGTTGCGATGATGCTATCGAAATCGAAGCTGTCTGCAGTTTTTCCACCTTTGTTGTCTTGCGCGAGCATGCTCAAGGTCGAACCGCTGAGAGTGTTTTGCTCACCTCGATCCACAGTCACAAATAGATTCTGGTAGTTAGAATCAGAGTCATTCGCATACTTCAAAGAGGCGGTTTCTTTTTCAAAGTCGGTGTTGTTTCGGTATCCATCGAATGTAGTGCTTGATGCGCTAACAGAATAAGAGTGGCTTTCCTGAAGGTCGCCAATCGATGCTAAAACCTGACCAAAACCGGAGGACCCCGCGTCAGCTTCAAAAGTGCCCGTGGCATTGGGTGCCGTTAAGATGTTAATTACACCGGCCGTTGCACCCGCTCCATAGTTTGCTGAAGCCGAGCCTGGGCGCACTTCTATTTGTTGTACGTCTGTCAGTGAAATTGATTTGAGCAACGGCGCTTCTAACGTGGCGGTGTTCACTGGGATACCGTTTACCAAAATCAGGGTGTTCTGTGAGGCCGTAGAACCAAAGCCCCGTAATCCAATGGAGGGCGCTAATCCGGTTCCCTGATTGTCAAAAGTTACAACGCTGGCATTTTGCGCCAAAAATTCACCGACAGACTTGGCATTCGATTGTTGTATTTGTTTGGCTTTAAATACTTCTGTGAATCCTGAGGTTGGCGAGTCTGACAATTGTTCGCGTGGTGAATACTCAATAACAATCGGATCAATTTCTGCAAACGCAGGTGCCGCCGCTAGCGTGATCGCTGCAGCCAGAAGGGACTTCTTCATTTTCGAACTCCATAGCCCGTGCCGCCCGCACAGGTGAGTGAATTTGGCTTAGGTAGGTCTCCGGGCTGATACACGTCCCATCCTTTGGAGTCTGCGACGCCTTCCCATCTGATGACAGTGGCCCAGTCGCAGGCGCAGAAAATAACCGTGTATTTACCGTTGCGGGGGCAGCTTCGGACTTAAACCGAATTCCCTGTTACACCGACGCCAGTCGGTCACCTAATCCGCCGGGCGAGTTTACGGGCTTTCATAACCCAATTCAAAGCGACGAACGGATGGGGTCGAGTGCCTCACACAACGCGAGAATGCCTTTAGGCAGTGCAGGTCCTGGCTGGGACAAACTATCGGATGGAGGCTCCCAAATAATGGGTGATTTATCCCACATATTTAGATCAATGCTTTCAGCACGACCAATTAACACCTGGGGTGATCGGCGCAACAACTGCTCGGGATCGATGATGGCTGTGACCATATCGATGTCTTCAAACGCATTCTGCAAACCGCAGATTCTCATTATCTCGGACGTGAATCCTTGATTACCCGCCACCATGATGGGCCGGTCCCAGAATAACCAAGCGGTTGGGATGTTCTGGCGCCGTGCATAGCGCGACTCAATCTGCTTCAGCTCATTCTCCCAGGCTTGTATCGGATCAGAACTCAGTCCTAGCGCCATGGCAATTTGACGTGAACTGGAGAGCCATTGCTCAATCGACTGGGTCTGGCTCACCAAAACCTTGATCTCAAAGCGCTCGAGCTGAGTTTGCACGCTCGGTTTTAGCGAATCCTGCCAGGCGATGACATGGCTGGGATTCAGGCGGACGATGGCTTCGACGTTGATCTGGCGATAATCCGCGATGACAGGTAAGTCTTCGCGCCCGCTAGCTTGATCTGCTCCCACCAGATGGACGGACCCACCCAGCGCATCCAGCGTTTGAGTAATCGCAGGTGTCAGACTGACCAGTCGTAACTCCTGAGCAGATACTTCAGTGCTCAGACATAGCAGTAGGGTTTTTAACGCTGTGAATAACCTTGTCATATTCGAAGTAGACGCGGAATTCAGGGTAATGCCAAGTAGCAATAGGTGGATCTCCAACCGCCCGGTCAATCCGTAAGGGTTGGCCGACCAGTTCAACCACCGATGACATTGAAGCGCCTCGTTTTGGCGTCACCAAGTCTGGACTCCCTTGGCTACCCAAAGGCACGGTTAAGGTATCCGCTTGGGCTCCAAGAAAAATCGCCATGATGACTGTGCCGGTCGTTCTTCGAATGATATTTAGCATGGAGCACCCCTCGTCTTGTTACCGATAAACATAGCAGTTGGACCGGCATTCACACCTTGGCTATTGGGGCTTGTGTTGGACTGTGGTTGAATGCACCCATGCAACTTCCACT
>JAAXJV010000055.1 GCA_012269655.1 Pseudomonadales bacterium | reverse complement strand
GCTGAGCGTCGCCCGCATGTGACCTTTGTGTCTTCCACCAGCGTGTTTGGCGATGCCGATCACCCGATCAACGAGTCTCACGTGCCCAATCCCAATAGCCCCGGCGGCCGTATCCTTTACCAAGCTGAGCAGTATTTAGCACAGCAGGATTTTCCAACTACGGTGGTGCGCTTTGCTGGTATTTACGGCCCCACTCGCACGCGCTTTTTGGATAGCGTCCTGCAGGGGCAGGTGCGAGGCGTTGCAAATGCACCCAGTAATCGGATCCATGAGGACGACTGTGTTGGGCTGTTACGTTGTGTGATTCGGTCGATTCAGTCGGGTTTAGACGTGCCCGAAGTGATTCATGGTGTGGACGAGGACCAGGCGACCTTGGGTCAGGTAGCGGCCTTTATTGCCCGTCGCAGTGGCCGGCCGATGCCCGCATTTAGTGGCGAAGCCAGTACCCGAGGCGGGCAGCGCTGGATTGAGTCGTTGGGGATCGACGAGATCAACTATCAGCTGATTCACCCCGATCACCAAAGCGGTTACGCCAGCGTACTGCGTGCCTTACAGCGCTAAAATACCGTCCATCTCGATCTGAGCACCCTTGGGGAGCGCGCTGATTTCGATTGCAGCACGGGCTGGGTAGGGCTCGGTGAAGTATTGAGCCATGATCTCGTTGACCGTCGCGAAGTTGGATAGATCGGTCATGAAAATATTCAGCTTGGCGATGTCATCTAGCCGGCCACCGGCGGCTTCACACACAGCCGTCAAGTTTTTGAATACCTGGTGTACTTGACCCGGGAAGTCTTCGACCAATTCCATGGTCTCGGGAATCAGAGGGATCTGACCCGATAGGTAGACCGTTTCGCCGACTTTTACCGCTTGTGAATAGGTGCCAACAGCGGCCGGTGCATTGTCAGTATGAATGATGCTGCGATTGCTCATGAGGGTTCCGTATTATTGGGTTATTGCCCGCGACTGATTCGCAGGACAGGTTTTTGAGCCCGAACACGTCGCATGACGCGGGCTAAGTGGATTCGATCTTTCACGCCGGCAATCATCTGCAGGACACTGATTTGAGCGTCACGCTCTTCTCGAGAGATGCCTTCGATACTGGCGCCCGCATCGGCCACGGCGGCTGCGATTTGTGCTATCACTCCGGCTTGGTTTTCTACCTCGATTTTCAGCGACGCTTCAAATTCGCCCTGCACGTCCTGATCCCAGGCCACGGCCATGGTTCGCTCAGGGTTGTTGAGATGCTCGGCGACGGTACGGCATCGTTCTTGGTGCACGACGATGCCCTTGCCTCGGCTGATCAGACCCACGATGGCATCTCCAGGCACCGGCATACAGCATCGACCGTAGGTCACCATGACGCCTTCTGAGCCCGCAATCGCCAAGGGTTTTGAACTGTCTGAGCTGCCGGTTTCGTCTTCACCCGTTAAACGGCCGACGACCGACAGCGCGGGGATATCGCCCAGACCAATCTGAGCCAGCACCTGCTCGAAGGTATCAACCTTGTGATGTTCAATTAGGTCTTGGGTTTGCTCAGTAGTCAGCTGATCCAACTCGATGTCATAGGGTAGCAGCGCGCGAGTCAGGATCCGTTCGCCCAATTTGATCGATTCAGACTGCTCGCGTTGCTTTAGGGTATGGCGGATAGCGGCGCGTGCCTTGCCTGTGGTGACAAAGCTGAGCCAGTCAGAATTTGGCCGCGCGTTAGGCGCGGTTAGGATTTCTACGGTTTCACCCGAATTCAGCGGACGCGAAAGGGGCGCCAGTGTCCGGTCAATTCGACAGGCCACACAACGGTTTCCGACATCGGTGTGAACCGCGTAGGCAAAGTCAACAGCGGTGGCACCTTTAGGAAGCTCTAAAATGCTGCCCTTGGGCGTAAATACGTAGACCTCGTCAGGGAACAAATCGACCTTGGCGCTTTCAATAAATTCTAAGCTGTCCCCAGCCGTTTGCTGCATTTCCATCAGGTCGCGAACCCAGCGTGTGGCACGGTCTGGTGTGGCGCCATCTTGCTGGTCTTTGTACAACCAGTGCGCCGCGATACCGACGGCCGCCATCTGCTCCATTTCTTCAGTGCGAATTTGGATCTCGATGGGAATGCCGTGCATGCCGACCAATGTGGTGTGCAGGGATTGATAACCATTGGCCTTGGGAATGGCAATGTAATCTTTGAAGCGGCTAATCCGGGGTTTGTAGAGCCCATGCATGGCCCCTAACACTCGATAACAGTCGTCGACCGTGTCGGTGACGACTCGAAAACCATACACGTCCATAATTTCGGCAAAGGACTTGTGCTGATTTTTCATTTTGCGATAGATCGAGTTGGCCTGTTTTTCACGGCCAATGACGCGCCCTTTCAAACCGAGCTGCTCTAGCCTGCCAGAGATGGCTGCCTCGATTTCTTCTACCACCCGCTTACGGTTGCCGGCGACCTTGGCTACGGCCTGCTCTAGACGCCCCAAACGCATCGGGTGCAGTGCCCGGTAGGACAGCTCCTGCATCTCTGAGCGCAACTCATACATGCCGAGGCGATTGGCAATGGGTGCGTAGATATCGAGGGTTTCACGGCCGATTCGGCGACGCTTTTCGGGTTTTAGCGCGCCAATTGTGCGCATGTTGTGCAAGCGGTCGGCCAATTTGACCATGATGACGCGAATGTCTTTGGCCATCGCCATGGCCATTTTTTGAAAGTTCTCGGCTTGTTGTTCCGCGGCACTTTCAAAATGAATATGGGTCAGCTTTGAGACGCCATCCACCAGGTCAGCCACCGGATCACCGAACTGAGCGGCCAGTCCGTCCCGTGTCACGCCGGTGTCTTCAATCACATCGTGCAACATCGCGGCCATCAGGGATTGATGGTCCATGCGCATGTTTGCCAGCACGCCGGCTACGGCCAGCGGGTGGATGATGTAAGGTTCGCCGGAGCGGCGTGATTGCCCGGTGTGGGCTTGCTCGGAATAAAAATACGCCCGGCGAACTTCTCGAATCTGGTCAATATCCAGGTAGTCGGTGAGTTGCTCGCAGAGCGTATCAATGGACATGGCGGAAGGCCTTAAGCTTCGTAGCTGCTGTCCAGATTGCCTGACTTGCGCATTTCTTCGCGGGCCGCTTCTTCGGCTGCGGCCTGGCGGTCGGCTTCGTCTTGTGCGGCCATAAAGTCCGAATTCACAAGGTTTTCAGCGATTTCGCGCAGGGCCAGTACGGTCGGCTTGTCGTTTTCCAGTTCGACCATGGGCTCTTTGCCCTGGACAGAGATTTGGCGTGCGCGGCGTGAAGCCAGCATGACCAATTCAAAACGGTTGTCGACGTTTTCGAGGCAGTCCTCGACGGTTACACGTGCCATAACTGGCGATCTCCAATTGGATTGAGCGAGCGTTGTAGTTTAACCGATCTTTTCATCCGGCAACAAACTTTGTAGCAGATCTAGGCTGGCGGCGCCCCGATGTGAGGTCAGACTGCGCCGGGCCGATACGATGGCCACCAACTCCTGAAGGGCGCTATCAAAGTCATCATTGATGATCAGATAATCGAATTTACGCCACTGTTGCATTTCGTTCTCGGCGGTCGACATGCGCGCTGCAATGACTTCAGCTGAATCAGTCCCGCGTCCCGTTAGCCTGCGCTCTAACTCGTCCCGCGACGGAGGCAGGATGAAAATGCTTTGGGCTTCAGGCATGGCCGCTTTGACTAAATCCGCACCTTGCCAATCGATCTCTAGCAAGACGTCATTGCCTCGTGCTAGATGCAGCTCAACCGCCGCTTTGCTGGTGCCGTAGCTGTGCTCGAAGCCGAATACTTGGGCGTGCTCGAGAAATTCCTCGGCTGCGATCATGCGATCGAATTCACCTCGGTCGACAAAATGATACTCCCGGCCATTGACCTCGCCAGGACGCGGCGTACGGGTGGTATGCGAAACCGATAGATATAGGCCGCTGACGTTTTCAAGTAAGGCGCGAGTCAAACTGGTTTTGCCCGCGCCTGAGGGCGCGGCGACGACGAATAATGAGCCGCGTGGAGATAAATCTTTCATCGGCGAAGTGTAACGGGTTTTGGTATCCTGCTCAGCCTCTAAACCAAGGAATGTTTATGCGTCCCAGCCAACGTCAGCTCGACCAACTTCGCGATATCTCTATTGAACGCAACTTTACCTGTCATGCCGAGGGCAGTGTTCTTATTTCCATTGGCCGTACCCGAGTGTTGTGTACCGCGACCATCGAAGAAAGTGTGCCCAGATTTTTACGCGGCAAGAACCAAGGCTGGGTCACCGCGGAATACGGCATGTTACCCCGCTCAACGCATTCGCGCATGAACCGTGAAGCGGCCAAGGGCAAACAGCAGGGACGTACGGTCGAGATCCAGCGTCTGATTGGACGCTCGCTGCGTGCCATGGTGGATTTGAAAAAACTAGGCGAGCGTCAAATCACCATCGATTGCGATGTCATTCAGGCCGACGGTGGAACGCGCTGTGCGGCGATTACTGGCGCAGCGATTGCTTTGGTGGATGCTATTAATGGTCTGCAACGAGACAAAGTATTGAACCAAGACCCGGTGATCGGTTTGATGTCGGCGATCAGCGTTGGGGTATACCAGGGTGAATGCGTGTTGGATCTCGATTACGACGAGGACTCCAGCGCGGATACCGATATGAACGTGATTGCGCTAGAAGACAAAGGGCTGGTCGAGATTCAAGGCACGGCAGAGGGTGCGGCCTTTGATCGAAGCGAGCTTAATCAATTGTTGGACTTGGCCGAAATTGGCACCCAGCGATTGTTTCAAGCCCAGCGCCAGGCGCTGGCGCAGGGCTAAAGCTCGATATCGTAGTCGACGATCAGCGGTGCGTGATCGCTGAATCGTCGCTCGGTGTAGTAGCTGGCGGTCAGTACTTTAGGCCCCAGTGATTCACTGACGATTTGATAATCTACCCGCCAGGCACCCGGGTCTGACCCCGCGCCGCCCAATTCTTCAAGGCTGGGCCACCAACTGTAATAGCCGCTGTCGGCGGTCACCTCGCGCAGCGCATCGCGATAGCCGATTTCAAAGATAAGCTCGTCCATCCAGTCTTGTTCAGTCTTACGAAAGCCGGGTGTCAGGCCATGCTGATCCGGATCGGTAAGGTCATCCTCGGTGTGAGCTATTTGGAAGTTGCCGGCGTAAATAAATAAACGACGCTTGCGCCTGACTTTGCTCATGACGGTTTTCAAGGTTTCGCGCATCTCATGCTGGACCTTGAGCGATGGGGCATCGAATCCTTGAGGAACCCAGATACTGGCGATACTGACTTGATCGTAATCGGCTTGGATCAAGGTGCCGTATTTATCAATATCGTAGTTAGACAGCCCACGCATGACGGCTTTGGGCATTTGACGCAAATAAATACAGGTGCCGCCCCAGGCCTCGTCCTCGCCCTCGAATAAGAAGCGCTCGAAGCCGGCTAGGTCAAAGCGAGGGTCGTCCTCGATTTTCCATTCTCGGCAACAGATGTTTTGAAGGGCGATGACGTCAGCATCCTTGCCTGCCCCCCAATCGAAAAACCCG
>JAAXJV010000177.1 GCA_012269655.1 Pseudomonadales bacterium | reverse complement strand
CGGCGGCGATATCGGCAATGTAATCGCCCTGATACCCGTTGGTTGGGAATGGCAAGGTCTGGCCCAGTTGCATCTGGTAACGCAGCCATACGCTGGCCGCGAGGATATGCATCTGGCGGCCGGCATCGTTCACATAGTATTCACGCTGAACCCCGTGGCCGGCAAAGGCCAGCAGGCTCGAGAGCGAAGCGCCGTATGCGGCGCCTCGACCATGGCCCACATGCAAAGGTCCTGTGGGGTTTGCGCTGACGAATTCGACCTGAATCGAATCGTTGCAGGGTTGGCCCTGGCCGTAGTTATCGCCGGCTTCGAGTGCGTTCTTGACCGGTAACAAAGCGACTCCCTGAGCCAGCCTGAAATTGATAAAGCCGGGGCCTGCGATTTCTACTCCCGTGATTGCCGGATGCTCGGGCAGGGCATCAATCAGTGCCTGAGCTACCTCTCTTGGGGGTTTTCCCGCCGGCTTCGCGAGCATCATGGCCAGGTTGCTGGCCCAGTCGCCGTGCGCGGGGTCGCGGGTTTGCTCAACGCCGATTTTGGGTTGAACGTCTTGGGGCAGCACGCCCTGGGCTTTTAAACTGTCCAGCGCTTGCTCAAGCAGGGCTTTTACGGTGTCTTTCATGATGGTCTCACAAGATTTGGGCGCGATTATCCCGTCAGACTGCGTTGGGGTCAAAACAGATCTTGTGGATCGATGTCTAAACCGCGCCAAATGCGTCGAGAAGGTGTTGGGATCGGCCGATTCAATAGCGCCCGAATCTGAGCTCGAGGTCCCATTAACAAAAGCTGTGCATGATATTGACCCGCACGGCGCTCCATCGGTGCTGGTGTGGGTCCTAAAATTCGGACGCCCTCAGTCAGCCCATCGCGTAAAGCATGGGCTACATCTCTAAGGTGTTGTAAAGCCTCTCCGGCGTTGGGCGAGCGGGCGCGCCACAGCGCCATGTGACCATGCGGTGGCAAGCCGGCACGCTTGCGAAGCACTAATTCGTCTTGAGCCAATGCGGCATAATCACCGGTCAATAGCCGGGGCCACACGGGATGATCGGGCTGGTGTGTCTGAACCCAAACCGAGCCTGGTTTGTCGGCTCGCCCGGCCCTTCCCATGACTTGGATCAAAGTTTGCCCAAGTCGCTCAATGGCACGGAAATCCCCAGAAAACAGTTGCGCGTCGGAATCCACCACCACCACACAGGTTAAGTTGGGTAAGTCGTGCCCTTTGGCCAGCATCTGAGTGCCGATTAAAACCCGAGGTAAGCCGTCTTGGGCCAGGGCAAGTAGCTTACCGGCACCGCCGGCACCTGCGCTATCTCGATCAATCCGCGTGACCGGAAAAGGGTTCATCGCCAAAGCCAAGGTTGTCTCAAGCCTCTGGGTACCCTGCCCCAAGACAGCCATCCGATGGCCACAACTCGGGCAATGAGCCGGCCATGGGCTTTGATGGTCGCAGTGGTGACACCATAGTCTGCGGGGCTCGCGGTGCACGGTGGGCCGGGCATCACAACTGGGACATTCAGGGTGATAGCCGCATTGATGGCAGGTTAAGACCGGCGCAAATCCGCGCCGATTCAGAAACACCAAGGCTTGTTCACCGCGCTCGAGGGTTTGACGAATCGCGTCTAGGGCTTTGTCGGATAGTCCTTCGTGCAGATCCAGCCCGCGGATATCGATCAGGTGATGAGCGGTCGGGCATGCGGCTCGAGCCCGCTTACGTAGTGTCAGCGATCCAAACCGTCCGGCGTCTCGATTGGCAATGGATTCCAAGGAGGGGGTCGCGCTTCCCAGGACGACGGGTGCGTTGCGATGCTGCCCCAGAACCACGGCGAGATCTCGAGCGTTATAGCGAGGACTTTCGCCCTGTTTGTAACTGGTATCGTGTTCTTCGTCGACCACGATAAGTCCGAGCTCGGGTATGGGAGTCAGTAGAGCGCTGCGCGTGCCGATCAGGATGGATTTCTGGGCGCTGGCGACTTCACAAAAGCCTTGCCAACGCTTGCGATCGGACAGCGCAGAGTGCAGATGGATGACCTGGCCAGGGAAGCGGGCCTCGAACCGTCCTACTAACTGAGGCGTTAGACCGATTTCGGGTACCAGCACTAACGCCTGTTTGCCTTGCTTTAGTTGGGCCTCGGCTAACTGTAAGTAAACCTCAGTTTTGCCGGATCCCGTCACCCCTTCCAGAAGCCAAGGCTTAGCGTCTTGTTTGACCGCCTCGACCACCACCCTTTGTTCATCATTGAGTGTCAAAGGCGTTTGAGCCGGCTGGCGGGGCAATTCAGCGGGCAGCAACTGACCGGTTTTAATGAGTGCCCGGGCGACGCTCCAGTGCTCTTTTAAATGTTCGGTGGCGACCGGCGATTGGCAGCGTTCGAACAGCGCCTGTCTGACCTTGCCGCGGGGTTTTTCCCATTCAGGATTCCACTGCCAGGCAAGGGTCTCGGTAATCGGTGCACGACCTTCCCGGGCCCATTTGGGCAAAGCTCCAGCGAGCATAACTTCCAAACCGACGCCGTAGTAATGCCCCGCCCAGCGGAGGAATATTAAGTGCTCAAGCGGGATTAAAGATTGATGGTCCAGTACTTCGTCAATCCGCTTGAGCGAATCGGTGGGTGGGTCTAGATCAGAGGGGTCAACCACCACGCCCATGACCTGGCGGTTTGAAAGTGGAACGCGCACTCGCACCCCAGGCGCGAGCCGGCGGTCGTGCAGATATGTCAGGTCTTGGCCAATCGGCGCCAGGACCCGTATCTGATGTGGGATGCAATCTTTGCTCAAAGCTGGTGCTCGATCCAATAGGGGTGTAGTATGCGCGACCCGATGTGGTGCTGGGCAAGGGGTCCAGTAGCGACATCCATGAAAACATTGAGGGCAATTGCCATGCAAGAAGGTATCCACCCGACTTACTCAGAAGTCGAAGTGACTTGCTCATGCGGTCACGTACACAAGATTAAAACTACACTGACGGAAAACTTCACCGTGGACGTATGTGGCGAGTGTCACCCGTTCTACACCGGTAAGCAGAAGACGCTTGACGTCGGTGGACGTATCGATCGCTTTAACAAGCGTTTCGGCAGCTTGACCAGCAAAAAGTAAATTTTTTATGTTTCCGTGAAAAAGCCCGGCATTGCCGGGCTTTTTTGTGCGCAGAATAAAACACTACGACAGATGGATAGCTGTTCGAATTGATAAAAATGGAATAGGATTCCATTTTTACTTTTTTGGTATTGTCTCCCATGTCTGATTTGAAGCAAGCTGCCTTGGACTACCACGAGCATCCCATTCCTGGAAAGCTTGAAATTGCACTGACCAAATCCACCGAAAGTGCGCATGACCTGGCACTGGCTTACAGCCCTGGCGTGGCGGAGCCGGTCCGCGAAATTGCCAAGGATCCGGAAAATGCCTATCGCTACACGGCCAAGGGCAATTTGGTGGCGGTGATCTCAAATGGCTCCGCCATTCTGGGGCTGGGTAATTTGGGTCCGTTGGCGTCCAAGCCGGTTATGGAGGGCAAGTGCGTCCTATTTAAACGATTTGCCAACATCGACGCGGTCGACATCGAAGTTGAAGCCATGGACTCGTTACAGTTCGTTCAGGTCGCGGCCGCCATTGGCGAAAGCTTTGGTGGAATTAATTTGGAAGACATCAAAGCGCCGGAATGCTTCGAGATTGAACGGCTCTTGTCTGAGCGTCTATCCATTCCGGTGTTTCACGACGATCAGCACGGAACGGCCATCGTTACGGCGGCGGCGATGTTGAATGCGCTCGAAATTCAAGGCAAGGACATCGCGACGGCAAGAATTGTCTGCCTGGGTGCTGGAGCCGCGGCGATTGCCTGCATGCGGTTATTGATTACCTTAGGCGCCCAGCGGGAAAACCTGTACATGATCGATCGTAAGGGTGTGATCCACCGTGGTCGCGACGATCTGAATCAATACAAAGCCATGTTCGCTGTGGACACCGAAGCACGTACCTTGGCGGATGCCTGCGAGGGTGCGGATGTGTTCTTGGGGTTGTCAGGTGCCAATTTGCTGAGTGAAGAAAATCTAAAGCGTATGGCACCCAACCCCGTGGTGTTTGCCTGTTCGAATCCCGACCCGGAAATTGCACCTGAAGTTGCCATGGCGGCGCGCAGCGATCTGATTATGGCGACCGGTCGCAGCGACTATCCAAATCAGGTCAACAATGTGCTGTGCTTCCCCTTCATTTTCCGAGGAGCACTGGATGCTCGGGCTAGCACCATCAACGATGCCATGAAGGTCGCGGCGGTCAATGCGATTCGCGAAATTGCCAAAGAGCCCGTTCCGGCTGATGTGGAAGCAGCCTATGAAGGGGCTCACTTCGAGTTCGGCCCTCAGTACATTCTGCCCAAGCCCATGGACTCACGTCTGTTGCCGCGTATCAGTGAGGCGGTGGCTCAAGCCGCACGGGACACTGGTGTAGCACGGGCGTAGAAGAGATTCCCTAGAATAGAGAGGAGGCGTCTTTGATACTGGGGGCCTCTTCTTTTTTGGGTGTCGCCACGGGCTGTTCAGGCTGGGCAACGGCGGTGAAGGTCGGCGTATCCTCAAGCGTATCTGCCAAGAACCATTCTTTGATTCCACCTGAGCTGACAAATTTGCCAGTTTTCTCGTCGACACGTCGCTCGACCACGCCGTCGGGTGGTGTGAGTTCAACCAAGGGCTGATCTTTAAGGGCGACTCGCATGAAGTCGATCCAAATCGGCAGGGCTGCAGCGCCGCCGTATTCTCTGCGCCCTAGGGTTTCAGGGGTGTCCAGGCCAACCCAGGCGCTGGCGGCGACACTGGTGTGATAGCCGTTAAACCAGGCGTCGACCTGTTCGTTTGTTGTGCCGGTTTTCCCGGCGATGTCGGCCCGTTCCAAGGCCTTAGCTCGGCGTGCAGTGCCGCGCTGTACAACATCTCTGAGCATGCTGTTCATGATGAAATTCAACTCGGGAGCCAGTACCTGAGGCGCCCAACGCACGTCCAAAGCTTCCGAGATTAGGCGAACCTCTGGCACGTTTTCGAGTTTTGCCGCTTGGATGGGGTCCACCGGGGCTTCGGGGCACAAATCTGGGCATGCGCGGGCAGGCCGTGTCTGTAGGATAGTTTGGCCTTTGATGTTCTCGACTCGTTCGATCAGCCAAGGCGCTACCTGATAGCCGCCGTTGGCGAAAATGGCATAGTGCGTGGCCATTTGCAGCGCGCTAACACTGCCAGAGCCCAGTGCCAATGACAGGTTGTTAGGTAACTCAGATACGTCCAATCCCAGCGAAGCCAGTCGTTCGATGGTCGGCTTTACTCCCATTTCTTGCAACAGCCGCACACTGACTAGGTTGCGTGAGCGATACAAGGCTTCCCGCAGGCGAGTGGGCCCGTAGAACTTGCCTCCTGAATTTTGTGGCCGCCAAGCGCTTTCTAAATCCTTCGAATCAAATACGATCGGGGCGTCGTTAATAATGCTGGCCGGTGTGTACCCTGCCTTCATTGCCGCACTGTATAAAAAGGGTTTAATACCCGAGCCCACCTGCCGACTGGCCAGGAGCGCGCGGTTGAA
>JAAXJV010000041.1:1541-5563 GCA_012269655.1 Pseudomonadales bacterium | reverse complement strand
GATCAAGACGGGGCAGGGGCATTAACGCCTGACAATTTTGAAGTCGATGGGGAATCGGTGACGACCGTTGATCAGCTCAATGCGGCTATTTCACTTGGCGACGGATGGAAGCGCGGGTTGTTTTACGATGCTGCCTCTCCATCGGGACGGGTCATTGAACCTGCGTTATTCCTTGAAGATCTGGTGCTGTTTACCGCATACAGCCCGGACGGACTGTTGTGCGAGCCCTCTGGAACCAGCCGGCTTTATGGATTGGATCTGCGTAACGGTGTTCGCCGTCTTGATGCCGGTCTTACCGTACCTGGTGAGAATGATGAAGACAATTTGGTCGGCAGCGTAACCATTGGTTCAGGCTTGGCCTTCAGTCCGCTGATTCACAGCTCGACCGGTGAGTTTGGCGGTAATCAGGTCATCGTGGCGGATGACAAGGGTGGCTACACCTTCCAGTCCGTTTTGTTGCCGGCACTGCAGGGTGGCCGCGAAAGTTGGAGGCAAATCGCATGGTAGGGAAGGCAGGTTTTACGCTCATCGAGCTCATGATTACCGTCGCAATTGTGGCCATCATCGCCGCCATTGCGATCCCCAGTTACGACAACTATGTCCGCGAGGCCAGACGGGCGGATGCACAGATCTCACTGGTGCGCGCGGCGCAGAAACAAGAACAATATCACTCGATAAATTCAGGCTATGCCACCACGCTGGCGGACTTAGGGTTATCGACTGATTCTGCCGAGGGGTTTTACGCTTTGACGCTCACCAACACGGGCTGTAGTTCTGGTTACGTCGGTTGTTTTCAAATCACTGCGACACCGACCGGGGCCCAGTCATCGGATTCAACCTGCGCAACGCTGTCATTGGATCAATCCGGAACTCGTAGCTCGACGGGGGGCGCAGACGACTGCTGGCCCTAGTGGCATTGAATCGGTTTCCCATTAGCGCCTTCATCCAGACCGTCACCATCTTTATCTTGAGTCACCCGAGCTCGCCCTGTTTTCGATAAAACCAAGGCTCGCGGATTGGCATAAGGTGGAATGCACAGCGTCCATGAGCCGTTATCGCTGGAACCATCTGGGTAAAAGCGCACGCGACTGCCTCGAAAGCCTCGAAAATCGGCTTGAACTTGATGAGCAATGGCACCCTCCCGAATCTGCCATCCGTGAGGACTTTGTTCAACTACCACTTCCCGAGCCTCAGTTACCGCCAATTGTCGGGCTGCTTGGGACAGGCTGTACAGCGAACGCAAGCCCTGTTCCACTCGCTGCGATTCATTGTTTGAGAAGACATTGGCAGTAGCAGCGATCGTCAAGACGCTTATAATCGATAACACCACCATGGATTCGAGTAGACTGTAACCCACTTCACGCATTGGCCTATTTAACCCAGCGTGTTGAATGCTCGAGTCGGCCGTTGGCTCAATTATTTGTCAGTTTAGTCCGAGGTAATCCTTGAACATCCACATTGCACAGTGTGAATTCCGTATCGGTGACTTAGCTTTCCAAACGCAGCAGGTTATTGATGTATGCACGTCGGCGGCCGCCGAGGGCGCCGATCTGGTGCTGTTTCCCGAGCTATGGCTGCCGGGTTATCCCGCGATGGACTTGTTGTATCGCTCAGATCTACACAGCCGCATAGGTCAGTCGATCAAACGAATTGCCGATGAGCTGAATGGCGTCTGTGCTGTTGCCGTGGGTTACCCTCGGCCTGCGTCAGCCGAGCTAGCCGCCTACTCCCCCGAGTTGGGCGCGCGTCCTACCCTCTACAATACTCTGGGGTTGATCGCCGGTGGCGAGATCATTGCCGAACATCGCAAGTGTTCGCTGCCAAACTACGAGGTGTTCGATGAACGCCGTTATTTCCAAATTGGTGACGGGCCCACGGTTGTTCCGTTCAAGGGCCGCAATCTCGGTTTATTGGTGTGTGAAGACGTTTGGATTCCCTCGATTGTTGAAGCGACCATGGCCGCGGGTGCGGATTGTCTGTTGGTGAGTAATGGTTCGCCCTATCACCGGGGTAAATGGTCCGAGCGCGCGAGCGAGTTGGCCGAGGTAGCCCGCCAACATCAGGTGCCTCTATTTTACAGTAACTCGGTCGGCGGGCAGGACGATTTGGTCTTTGACGGCGACTCTCAGGCCTTTGACGCGCAAGGTCAGCGTCAGGCTCGCGCTCCCATGTTCCAGCCCGCAGTCCTCGCCTGTGAACTGGATCAAGGTAACGTGAAGGGCCCAAACTTAGCCGAAGATCCGGATACCTGGGGCGAGGTCTACGATGCGCTTGTGTTAGGGACACGGGATTACATCGAAAAGAACGGATTCCCTGGGGTGATTTTGGGCTTGTCCGGCGGTATTGACTCAGCCTTGACTCAGGCCATCGCGGTAGACGCGCTCGGCGCAGATCGAGTCACTGCAGTCATGATGCCCTATCACTACACCTCGGATATCTCAAAAGACGATGCGGCAGAGCAGGCCAACGCACAGGGTGTCGAATACCATGTGGCGCCGATTGTGGAGCCGGTTGAGGCGCTTAAAGCCCAGGTGCTTCCGATATTAGGTGATCGCCCGCTGGGTACCACCGTCGAAAATCTGCAGAGCCGCAGTCGTGGCGTGATTTTGATGGGGCTGTCCAATGCCACAGGGCGCCTGGTCCTGACCACGGGCAACAAGAGCGAGTTGGCGGTGGGCTATGCGACCCTGTATGGCGACATGGCAGGCGGCTACAACGTGCTGCGTGACGTACCCAAAACCTGGGTGTTTGAGTTGGCGAAGTATCGAAACCGAATCAGTCCGGTCATTCCGGAGCGCGTGATTACCCGGCCGCCCTCGGCCGAGTTGGCACCCGATCAGGTCGACACAGACTCACTGCCGGATTATCCGATCTTGGACGATATTTTGGATCGTTATCTGGCGGCGCATCAGAGTCCGCAGCAGATTATTGAAGCGGGGCATGCGGCAGAGACGGTCGAGCGCGTCATCAGACTCGTCAATATCGCGGAGTACAAACGTCGCCAGGGTGCGGTGGGCCCTCGTGTAACGCCCAGTAGTTTCAACGAAGACCGCCGGGTGCCGATCACCCAGCGGTGGCATTAAATCGTTAGAAGAAGGTTTCGGTGCCGCCGTCGGTACGCAACGGCGTCCGGACTTCTGTTTCAGCCCGTAACTTGTTGTCCGGAATCAGGCTAGGGTCATTGCGTCGCATCTCTGTCAGGGCGGCCACGCGCTCGTGTAGCAGCCCTTTCGGTGCGAACAAGCCAAAGGTGGCACGGTCACCCCAAGTCTTTTCAATTGGTGCGGTCAAAATCTCAGGATACCCGTAGGCACCCTCAGAGCCCGTAACATAGCTCGGGTAGTTGTTGGCCAAGGTGGTCAAAGCCCGCTGAACCAACTCCGGCTCATCCAAGGCATCCGCCGCCAGGGCTTTGATGATCAGTGCATCAATCACGGCAGAAGCACTCGGAAAGTTATCGATCACGACGCTGGCGCGATTCGCCGCGGCGACCCAGGCCTGACGCTCGACGTAGTAGGTGGCGACTTCAATTTCTTGCTCAGCCAGTCGCTGACGGGTATAGATCAGACGTAACCGCGCATCAGTCACATAGGAGCTGTCTGGGTACTCGCGGATCAGGCGTCGGAAATCTCCAGCGGCTTCAAGCAGACTGGATGCATCTCGGTCGTAGTTATTGCCGGGTAAGAATCGGCTGACCACGGTGAAACCTTCCTGGAAACTGGCCAAGCCTTTCAGATACAGCGCATAGTCCGCGTATTCATCTTGGGGGTTCAGGCGCAAAAAGCGATCCGCGGATGTCCTGGCCAGCGGCTCATTACCCTGCTTTAGGTAGGCATAGATCGTCCACAATTGCGCGTTGCGAGCGTAGGGGCCAAACGGGAAGCGGCTGTCGACCTCTTCGAGAGAGCTAATCGCCTGCTCCCACCGGCCAGATTCCAGGTGCCCAATCGCTGTGTCATACAGGTCAGCCTCGCTTAAACGGTTCGCGTCTTGCAGCGTAGAGCAGGCGCTCAGCAACAGGG
>JAAXJV010000041.1:0-1441 GCA_012269655.1 Pseudomonadales bacterium | reverse complement strand
GCCTCGCTTAAACGGTTCGCGTCTTGCAGCGTAGAGCAGGCGCTCAGCAACAGGGCAAGGCCAAGAGTGGCAAAAGTTTTTGTCATGAGTACTCGATCACTTTGTTAACCTTGCATATTCAAACAGAAAATCGTCACGTGGGGCAGTCCTTTGGATGACACCAGCCTAGAAACATTCGTCAATGCAGAATTTTCCGGTCAGCGGCTGGATGCCGCGGCAGCCGGATTGTTCCCCGATTTCAGCCGGTCGCGATTGACCACTTGGATCAAAGAGGGGCGGTTAACCGTTGACGGCGAAGTCCTAAAGCCCAAGCTCAAAGTCTTTGAAGGGCAGCACTTAGTCCTCAGTCCGGGTGACGAACCCGAGACCAGTTGGGTGGCGCAGGACATCGAGGTGCCGGTTATCTACGAGGACGAGGATTTGATCATCGTGGACAAGGCCATCAATCAGGTTGTCCATCCAGGGGCGGGGAACCCGGGCGGTACACTGGTCAATGGGCTCTTGCATCGATATCCCGAATTGGAAACCTTGCCGCGCTGCGGAATCGTGCACCGAATTGACAAAGATACATCCGGCCTGCTCGCTGTCGCGCGTTCGGAGCGGGCACATAAGTCGCTGACTCGACAGCTTCAAGATCGCAGCATGGGGCGTGAATACTGGTGCATCGCATTGGGGGAGGTTCGTTTTGCGGGGCAGGTCGATGCGCCCATTGGTCGACACCCAACCCAACGAACTAAAATGGCCGTGGTGGGGTCTGGGCGCGAATCCTTGACCTACTACGACATTGAAGATCGTTATCCGGGAGCAACGGAATTGTCCGTGACCCTCGCGACGGGCCGGACCCATCAAATTCGCGTTCACATGGCCCACATAGGGCACCCCCTACTCGGCGATCCATTGTACGGCGGGAATCGTCCGTTGCCTTCGACGGTGCCGAACGAGCTGAAAGACGTTCAGCAAAGGCTGACGCGCCAGGCTTTGCATGCCCGCCGACTGTCGTTGATACACCCAGCGGATCATGAAGTGCACGAGTGGGAATCGCCATTACCAGCAGATTTGGCCGAGGCACAGGCCATTATGGAGGCGCTGTGATTGAGCTGAATTTGCCGGCCGGGGTGCGGGGCGTCATGACCACACGTGCAGGCGGAATTTCCAAAGGCCAATACGCCAGCAATAATCTGGGAGCCCATGTTCAGGACGATCCGGTAAAGGTTGAGTTTAACCGGGCTCGTTTGACGGCACGCTTGGGTGTGCCATTGGCTTGGATGAATCAGGTCCATGGCCACCAGTGTGCCTATCGAACCGCGCCGGATAATGTTCCTACCGCAGATGCTCAGTGGACCGATCAAAAAAATATTGGATTGACGGTGGGTGTCGCGGATTGTTTGCCAGTCGGCTTGGCACAGTCCGATGGCCAAGCTGTCGCGGTGGCACATGCGGG
>JAAXJV010000098.1 GCA_012269655.1 Pseudomonadales bacterium | reverse complement strand
AAATGATTAAACCGGGTGATATCGTAAAGGTGATGGAACACCCTTACTCCGATCAGACCTACTTTGTAGGTGAAGTCACGGACGTTAATGAACGCGAACTGGAATGCCTAACCCTACGACGGGTCAAAGGTTCTAGAAGTGTTCCCCTAGACAAACGCTGCGCGGCCTTTAGAACGCCGCATTCGAATGCTCATGACCCGCACGATTACCATCGTACTCGCATGCGTCGAACACCACGGATCCAGGTGATTAAACACGCCGACTTTGGTCTGCAGGTTTGGCGGCCAAAGGTGGTTTAACGACCTGGCCCTAGGCATACTGGAAGGCATGATTTCTCAAGGCTTACTTAAGTTTGCCGGGATTTTCTTTTTCGTATTAGGCGGTATAGGCATCGTTCTACCTTTACTACCGACCACGATCTTTTGGATCCTTGCCGCCATCTGCTTTACCAAAGCCGCACCTGAGTGGCTGGGGCCTTTACGCGGGCACGCGACCTTTGGGCCGGGCATCTGCGACTATCTAGACCACGGAGTTATTTCAAACCGTGGAAAATGGTTTGCCATCAGTGGAATGAGTGGTGGCACATCGCTGGGTCTGTGGATACTGCAACCTTCGATGGCTGTAGGTCTAAGCGTCGCTAGCGTGGTGTTATTTGCGGCCATTTGGATTTTACGCCACCCCAGTGAGCCGCGGGGATAAAAAAAGCCGTGCTAGGCACGGCTTCTCGAGAAGTGACTCGATGACTTAGCGGAGGCTATGGCCTGCCTTTAACCATTTAGCCGGATCGCCTAGCGAGTTGGACATGTAAACCAACTGATCACGCTGAGCGCACTGACGCTGAGTGGGTTTGGTACGACTTGCAACGAACTTAAAGGGACGCAAGCTCACGAGTTTCTACTCCTACAAAATGGGCGGTGATTTCGGAAGCGCGCATAATAGTTGTGCAGCGCAAAATGTCACTCGATTTTTATTCGAAAATGCGTGACTTTTTCTCATCTAAACGACATCAAAACCGGCCGCCCACCAAATACTGTTTTTAATTACAGTTTTACTGGCTTACACTGACCGGATGCTGCCTACGCCTAGCCCCTTTTATTACCTCGCGCATTTTCATCAGGCCCTGGACTGGCTATCACTGCGCGAGGGTCTGTTGGCACCTGAAGATGCCCTGTGGATTGCTCGTTTTCGACGCCAACCCCAAGATGCTCAGGCGTTACTGATTCGACTTACGATGCGCAGCCCTGCTCACTTTCGTATCAGCCGATTGGACTACCCGGAAATTGATATCTCGTTGGCCGTGAATACGCTGACGGACCTCGGCTGGATCGCACAGGATCACTTGCTCACTCCGTCCGAAGCGTTTCATCTATTGCGTAAAGCAGAGCTAGATGCCTTACATGGAGCACAACCCACAAAACAGGCTCATTGGTCCGTTATGGCCGGGCGATCGGACCAGACGTTTCACCAATGGGCCAGGCAACACGACTGTCTGACCCTCACGATCCGCGATCAACTCGATCGGTTGCGCTTGGCCTTTTTTGGCAATCTGCATCAAGGATGGGAAAGCTTTGTGCTCGAAGAGCTTGGAATCACACGCTTTCCCAAAATAGAAATGGATATGAGCTGTGGATTTGAAGACCAACAGGAATTTGAATCCTGCTGGCAGGCGCATCAACTGTTCGAACAGTGGGAAGTCGTTAAATCCCGACGCAAGGTGCCGAGAACGCTCATTGCGCAGGCCATAGCCCTGCCCAACCAAGGCCCCACCTTGCGACGCTTACGGAGTAAATTATTGGCATCCATGGCCCGGCATGCTGAACGGCAAGCGCATTACTCGCTGGCCCTATCACTACTCAACGAATCCAGCTACGAAGCGGCTCGACTGCGTTCGATTCGCTGTTTAGAAAAAGGGGGGCAGACCGAACAGGCTTGGCGTCTGGCGCTTCAAACCCGCTGTTTTTACCAAGCGGATAGCGAACGCGATAGCGTGTTTCGAATGTTGCCTCGATTATCCAAAGCGCTGGGGAAAACTTGGCCAAGGATCTCACGCCATCAACCTAACGGCGTCGAAGTATTTACCGAACTCAACGGCCGCCCCGAACCGACTGCAGCTCAATGGCTGGATCGGGATGGTGGCATCAGTTTATTCAGCGAAAACCGGCTATTCACCACCCTGTTTACCCTGCACTTTTGGGATGTGATTTATGCGCCAATTCCAGGTGCCTTCTTTCATCCGTTTCAAGCCGCACCGGCAGATTTTCAACACCCTGATTTCGTATCTAGACGGAGCGAATTGTGGAGCCAGGGCTTTGAGCAACTCAAAACGGATGCCGGGCGACAAATTTTGTGGAATTACCATCGCCAATTTGGGACGACTGCATGGGGCGTGGATTGGCGCCTATCGGCAGAACACATTGAACTGGCATTGCACTGTATTTCCGCTGACCATCTGTCGGCTATTTTTCAGCGCATCTTGATGGGCCACCGCAAGGGAATGCCGGATTTAATTCGCTTTTTCCCAGCGCAAAAGTCTTATGAACTGGTCGAGGTAAAGGGCCCCGGCGATGCCCTTCAACCACATCAGCGACAGTGGATGCGTTACTTTGATCAATACGGCATCCCGAATCGGGTTTGCTGGATCCGGGATCTGGCCGATGCAGTATGAAGTCGCGGTACGGGCGCTGGCGGCCTTTACCGCAAAACGAGGCAATCTAGACCTTAGATTTACGCCCGCACCCACCACCGAACAAGGGCAAGGCGCTCACCAACTGATCGCACAGCGTCGCGGGCAGAACTTTCAAACCGAGGTCGCTCTAACCGGCCAATACGCCGGACTACGAGTCAACGGACGTGCCGACGGTTTCGATCATCAGGCTGGGCGCTTGGAAGAGATTAAAAGCCATCGGGTGCATGTGGACCGCATTCCCGCCAACCATATCCAATTAGCGTGGGCACAGGCTAAGCTGTACGCAGCACTGTTATGCGATACGCATGAATTGACCGAAATCGATGTGCAACTGACCTATGTGCATGTGGTGTCGCTAGAAGAAACTCACTTTGTAGAAACGCATCCGGCAGAATCCTTACAACAGTATTTTTCGGCCCAATGTGAAGCCTTTTTGGAGTGGGCTGAACAAGAAGACCGCCACCGCGAGACTCGCGATGAGTGGGCTCGTGAATTGGCTTTTCCCTTCTCTGAATTTCGTACAGGCCAACGGATATTGGCCGACCAAGTGTACTTCGCCTGCCGAGATCGCTATCCCCTGCTGGCGCAAGCCACCACCGGCATTGGAAAAACGCTGGGCACGCTCTTCCCGCTAGTTAAGGCCATGGGTGAGCGGCAATTGGACCGCATTTTTTATTTGTCGGCCAAAACACCCGGTCGCCGATTGGCTCTGGATGCACTCGGAATGCTGAATTCGGAATCCGGATTACGGGTGCTGGAAATGGTTTCGCTAGAAAAGTCTTGCGAGCATCCAGATAAAGCTTGTCACGGTGACTCCTGCCCTTTGGCTCAGGGATTCTATGACCGTCTTGCCGAGGCTCGGCAGGATGCCGCAGACAGCCGGCACTTGGATCAGAAGACAGTGCGAAAAATCGCTGCCAGACATCAGATCTGCCCCTACTGGCTGAGTCATGAAATGGCCCAGTGGAGCGATGTCGTAATCGGGGATTACAACTACTACTTCGATAGCGCGGCGCTCTTGTATTCGCTGACCCAGATTCATCAGTGGGAGGTGGGTGTGTTGGTCGACGAGGCGCACAATCTAATCGACCGAGCCCGCAGCATGTACAGCGTCGAGCTATCCGAGTCGGCTTTGGAATTGGCCATCCATACCGCCCCGCCCAAGATCAAATCAGCACTAAAACCACTCGCGCAGCTATGGCCCAATCTATTTGGCAGTCAGGAGGTGGAACATCAGATTTACCCAACCTTACCTCACAATCTGATTACGGCTTTGCAAAAAGCCATTACTCAAATTACCAACGCCATAGCCGACGCACCCCAGCGCCAGGACGGCGAATACATGCGCTTCTACTTTGATGCTTTGGCCTTTGTTCGCTTGGCGGAAGAATTCGACGACGACAGCCTGTTTGATGTCACTCTGGATGATACTAAGCCGCTGCGAGTTCAATCCACACTGGCGATCCGAAACCTCATCCCGGCTTATTTCCTGGCTCCACGATTCGAAGCCGCCCGTTCCTGCACGCTATTTTCGGCCACGCTGATTCCACCCCACTTCCACCGTGACGTGTTGGGTCTGCCTGCGCAAACGCAATGTATTGACGTACCCTCACCCTTCCGAGCCGAACAATTATCTGTCCATATCGCCCGAGACGTCTCGACCCGTTATCGCGACCGGCTGGCCAGCCAACCCAATATTGTGCGTCGCATTGTTGATCAATGCCGACATAGGCCCGGCAATTACATCGCTTTCTTTTCCAGTTATCAGTATCTGAATCAAGTGCTACCCAGCATTCGCCAACAGGCGCCGGAATTGTCGTTGCAGATTCAACGCGAGGGCATGAGTGAAATAGATCGTCAGCGTTGGTTGGATGCCTTCGATGGATCGCACCCTGTACTCGGACTGGCAGTGCTCGGAGGAGCGTTTAGTGAGGGCATTGACCTACCCGGCTCAAAACTCATTGGAGCCTTTATTACAACGCTTGGGATGCCAGCAAAAACAGATTTCAGCGAGGCGCTTCAAGCCAGAATGCAGACCCGATTTGGACAGGGCTTTGACTATACCTATCGCTATCCGGGGCTCCAAAAAGTGATTCAGGCAGCGGGCCGAGTCATTCGCGATTTGGACGATCAGGGAACCCTGTATTTGTTGGATGACCGTTACGCTAGGCCCGAAAATCGAGCACTGCTGCCGAGCTGGTGGGCCTGTTAGAAAATCCAGGCCACCAACAACCAGATCACCACAAAAAAGCTTACGAAGGCACCAATCATAAATTGTAACTCGCCCAGCAAACCGTCACCCGCTGCCAGCGCCAAGACCACCATCAATAGAGTCGTGACAAAAAATGAAATAACCGCGGCATCTTTCAGCCCCAGGCCTTCGGCAAAGTAGTTGGCGTTAAAGTCAGAAGCCATAGGCGCAATCAGCACGCTGGCCGCTACAAAGAGCCCGACTAACACCAATAGGGACAGCGCGATATTTCGGGCTTCAGATTTGTCCTTCCGATCGATGTCACCAGACATCAGGCCGCCGCTCTACTCTCGTCATTTTGCTCCGCTTTAATCAGCTCCCGAATTTTGTTGGGATCCGGCATGCCGCTGGTCACGAACTCTGGGCTGTCTCCTGCGGTAAACAGCTTGATGGTTCCCACACCAAAAATTCGATCGGTGAAAGACTGTGAAACTTTTACTGTCCGCACACTTTTCATAGTGACTTCGATGCGGTCTTTGCTGAGCAACCCAGTCTCAAACAGGATTTCACCCTCCTTGATCTGTAGCAACTCGCCTTTGCATTTGAGATACCAAATCAATAAAACCACGATGCCAATCCCCGTCGGAATCAGTAGCAAGGCGATTAAAAAGCCAAATGGGTGATTCTTGAACATTGCGG
>JAAXJV010000047.1 GCA_012269655.1 Pseudomonadales bacterium | reverse complement strand
CTGACCAATGGAACCACGGACATCATGGCCAGTCCGGCGGGCGAGTTTTTTACTCAAGGGTATCGGGCCGATCAATTCAATGCCGGTAAGCCCGAACCCGATATGTTTGTGCACGCCATGCAAGAACATGGCTTCAATGCGGACCAGGTCGTGCATGTCGGTGACAATTGGGAGCATGATGTTCTCGCGCCCCATCAGATGGGCTGGAAAACCGCCTGGATTGGAACGGGGCAGCCGCCGGGTCAGCAAGCCACCCTAGTACTGAAATCGGTCAATGAATTGCCCGAGAAATTAACGCAGCTCTAACTCAGCGAAACGAGCACGGGCTTGGGTCTGGGTATTGTCAGCGTCGACCATAAATGCGACCCCATCGATCCGGTCTAGCTCTTCGCCAAAGGCCTGCTGCCAATCCTTCGAAATATCACGCTCAACCGAGTGCCACTGCCCTAATTCGGCGGCGTCTGGCTGCACCGCGATCATCATCACCTTGCCAGTGTAGGGACTCTGCCACATTTCGCCCGGTGCCTTGGACTGGCTCCAAACGTACACCAGCGATCGAGTGCTCAACAGTCCAAACGCGCCTTTACGCACCACATAGACCCGGGCTCCGAAATCGTCTCCCTGCTTGGATTGCTCGGATGCTTGGCCCAGGTCAGGCAATTGCTCGACCGACCAGCGCCAAGCCAACTTGGCCCCAGCCGGGACGCGGACCTCGACACCCAGCGCTGACGCGGTGGCATTGGCTGTGCCGACTAGGCTGTCACCATCAACCTGGTACTCGCTTTGTCCGACAAAGGACTGCTCGCTCCATTGATCTAACGCCGTTAAGGGAGGCAATTCCGAAGCTTGGGTCATCGCGGCCCATATCATGGTCAATAGTGCGAGCGTTTTATTCATGTCACCTGTCTTATCGCTTGCCCCGACATAAAGGCCCGGGCGTTCTCAACTAAGATCCCAATCATGCGCTGACGGGCCTCCCTGGCGAGCCAAGCGGTATGCGGCGTCACAATCAAATTCGGCCGCGGCTGCAGCATGGGATGATCGGCCGGCGGCGGCTCGACACTAACAACATCGAAGCCTGCGCCACCCAAATGCCCAGAATCCAAAGCGTCCAATAAGGCCGCCTCATCCACAATGCCCCCTCGGGCGGTGTTGATGATGAAACTACCGGGCTTCATCCGAGCGATTTCTGAAGCGCCGATCAGGCCTTGGGTCTGTGGTGTCAGCAAACAATGAATGCTGAGAAAATCCACCTGCTCTAACAAGGGCTCAAGCGCTATCCGGCCCGACTCACCCTGCCCGGTGCGATCCCAGATCAACACCTTCATGCCAAAGGCACGGGCCAAATTGGCCACCGCACTGCCAAGCTCGCCTGCTCCAATCAATCCGAGCGTCTTTCCGCTTAACTCAATTGCTTGGTGCCCCATCAAACAAAAACGTTCACTGCGTGACCACTCACCGGCCTGTACGTCCGTCCGATAACGCTCGAATCGAGTCGCCAAATTCAGCATCAGCATCATCGTGTGCTGAGCCACGCTGGGGGTGCCATACGCGGTCACATTACAGACCGTCACGCCATGCGACGCGGCAGCCGCTTTGTCCACGTTGTCGGTACCCGTCGCGGAGACCAAAATCAGTTTTAAAGTCGGTAAGGCCGCAAAATGTTGTTCGGTAATGCGCACCTTATTGACCAGCATCACTTCAGCACCGGCCATGCGCTCGATGACCTGATCCGGGGTGCTGGCATCATGCAATTGCAGCTCATCAAAGCAGTGATGCAATTCAGAGGTGTCTAAGTCTTCACTACCCAGCGAAGCAAAATCTAAAAATACAGCGCGCATAAGAAGTCTCTGTAAAGCCGTTAAGTGCCGCTAGCCTACAACAAAAAAAGGGGCCCCAAGGGCCCCTAAGATGGACGACCAAAAATTATTTTTTGAATTCGGGGTAAGCTTCCATCCCGCATTCAGCAATATCCACGCCTTCGTACTCTTCTTCTTCAGAGACACGGATACCCATGACCGCTTTAATCACGCCCCAGACCACGAAGCTGGCGATAAAGACCCAACCGAAAATGGTCAATGCGCCGATGATCTGACCACTAAAGCTAGCACCATCATTCGTGACAGGGACCAACAACAGACCCAGCAGACCCACGACACCGTGAACGGAGATCGCACCTACCGGATCGTCGATACGCAGCTTATCCAGCGCCAGGATCGAGAACACCACCAAGACACCACCGAAAGCGCCAAACAGGTGAGCCTGCAAAGCGGTCGGCGTTGAAGGCTCAGCCGTAATGGCCACCAGACCTGCCAAACCGCCGTTCAATGCCATGGTTAAGTCCGCTTTACCAAACAGTGCACGAGCCGTCAGTAGTGCAGCTACCACACCGCCAGCCGCTGCGGCATTGGTGTTCATAAAGACCACAGCCACTGCATTCGCGCTTTCAACACTGGCCGTCGCCAGCACCGAGCCACCGTTGAAGCCAAACCAGCCCAACCACAGGATGAAGGTGCCCAGAGTGGCGAGCGGCAGGTTAGACCCCGGGATGGCATTCACTTCACCATTCGGACCGTACTTACCTTTACGAGCGCCTAGTAGCAGTACGCCTGCCAAGGCTGCTGCCGCGCCGGCCATGTGGACGATGCCGGAACCCGCGAAATCACTAAAGCCCAAATCACCCAAGTTGTACATGCCGAACACGTCGTTACCGCCCCAGGTCCAGCTGCCTTCCATCGGATAGATGAAACCCGTCATGACGACAGCAAAGGCTAAGAATGCCCAAAGCTTCATGCGCTCAGCTACCGCACCGGAAACAATCGACATAGCCGTGGCCACAAACACCACCTGGAAGAAGAAATCAGCCGAGGGTGCATAGGTTGCAGGTTCTTCAGCACCGGTGTACCCGTCGCCTGTGATGCTGCTTAAGAAATAATCGCCGCCATACATAATGGCGTAGCCGCTGACGAAGTACATGATGCAAGCAATCGCATACAGAGAAATGTTTTTCGTCAAAATCTCAGTAGTGTTTTTTGCGCGCACCAAGCCCGCCTCGAGCATGGCAAAACCCGCGGCCATCCACATGACCAGGGCACCACAGACTAAGAAATAAAAGGTATCGAGAGCATATTGCAGCTCTAAAATTGAGTTTTCCATTTGAGTCACTCCGCAAGGTTGGACTAATCAGTGGTGTTTTACAGTGCGTCTGAACCTGTTTCGCCGGTACGAATACGAACGGCTTGTTCTAGGCTGACCACAAAAATTTTGCCGTCGCCGATCTTGCCGGTGTTGGCGGCCTTGGAAATCGCTTCAACGACGCTGTCGACTTGATCGTCATCGATGGCCACTTCAATTTTGACCTTGGGTAGGAAATCGACGACGTACTCGGCGCCTCGGTACAGTTCTGTATGGCCTTTCTGGCGACCGAAGCCTTTTACTTCAGTCACAGTAATACCCTGCATGCCAATCTCGGACAGCGCCTCACGGACGTCGTCGAGCTTGAAGGGCTTAATGACCGCAGTCACTAGTTTCATGGTGTTCTCCCTATAAACAAAAGCGATATGTCTATCGTCGCAGCTCACATAGCGAATGCCGTGCCAACCTTGCGGAGTTGTTGGTATTCGTGACTCTCAAGAGTTGCGAGCCCTAATCCTAAACCATTTCAGTGCGTGCAGTGCACCAAAAATGTCTAGCACCGATGGTCTGTTATGCACCAAGTTAGTGCGTTGAATCTTCCTAGGAACCTGTTTTTTTATTCAGTATTTTGGTTCCTCCATGCTAAGGTAAAGCCACTTCAAATCAGGAGATCGCTATGAATCCCGTCGACATGATCAATGAAATGACTCAGAAAATGATGGAGCAAATGCCTGAACCCGTGCGTCAGCTATCCGAACAGGCACAACAACAAATGAAGACAGCCATGCACAAAAACTTAGAACGCATGAACCTGGTGAGTCGCGAAGAATTCGAGGCCCAGGTGTTGTTACTGGAAAAAGCCGAAGCACGCATCGCTGCACTTGAAGCCAAACTCAACGACCAATGAGCCTAGGACGGATCGCCACCCTAGGGGCCGGTCCACAGGGATTTGTCGCCACACGTGTGAGCGCACAAATCCAAGGCGGCTTACCCGAAACACGAATTCTGGGTTGCCCGCAACAAGGCGCTTTGCGGGATCGGTTACGCAGTGCAATCAAAGGAGCAGGATTCAAATATCCTAGCTGCCGAGTCACCCTAGACTTGGAGGCGCCGGATTGCCCCTGGGAAGAGGAACACTTACTACCAGCGGCCCTGGCGATTCTTATTGCAACAGGCCAAGCTCGGGCCAGCATCTTAGAACCCTATCGCTGGCTGGGGCGATTGCGACTGGATGGTGGCATTGAACAGGCGCAGCCACCTTGGTCACAGCTGACTAAACTAGGCGATGACACCGTGGTGGGTAACGATGGACGGTTATCCATTCAACACCTGTGCGACTTAACACCAAAAACTCGTCAGACCTCGACACCTCAAGGACCTGGTCTGTGCTTACCTGCGGGTGCGATCTCGGAAATGGCGCAATGGGTTTTAGCCGGCGCACATTCCTTGTTTGCCTATGGCGAGCCCGGCGCCGGGAAGAGCCGAACCCTACTCGAGATGCATAAGCACTGGCCAGATTCAACCGAAGCCAATTGCCACCGCTGGGCTCGCTGGCATCGCCGCCGCAAGGCCCTGCCCAGACTACGACGTAGCTTGCCTGCTCGCTCGACGCCGGCCCAGCTGACCCATTGGTGTGAGGTTTATCAGGGCCATGCCATCACGATTGATGATCTACCGCTGCATAACTCGGGACTCAAAGACCGATTGATTCAGCGCATGGACGAAGACTCAAGCACGGCCATATTAGCCAGTGCCAATCCCTGCGCCTGCGGTTGGTTGGGCAGTGACCGTAAAGCCTGCCGCTGTGATCAAAGCCAACGCCAACGCTGGCACCGCCTCTTACCCAATCCGCTGTTGGACCGTTTTGATGTGCTGTGGCGATTTGAATACACCGATCAGCCCCCCGAGCCCTGCTCACTAGAGCTCGTTACCCAAGCTCAAAAAATACAACGCGAGCGCCAGGGCTGTCTGAACGGACAACTTCCTGCCCAACAACTGTCCCACATCCCTGGAATGAGCCCGGCGCTCACTCGCCTATTACGATTGCAGGCCAGTGCACTGGGTTTATCAGGACGCGCTCAATTGTCCGTTGCTAAGGTCGCACGGACCCTCGCAGATCTTCGCCAGACGGATACGATTCGCGAGGACGACCTAATGCAATCCCTCGCCTTACGAGCCTCGCCGCTGGAGCTCTAACGTGATCGAGCTATGCGCGCGCTCCAGTTTCAGCTTTCTGGTCGGCTCGGATACGCCTGCCGAACTCGTTCACCGAGCCAAGTCACTAGGCTATAAGGCCCTAGGATTGTTGGATGAAGCCTCGGTCGCAGGCTCAGTTCGAGCCCATCTGGCCGGGCTGGAACAGGATCTGAAAATTATCCATGGCAGTCGTTTTGTCACCACCGAGGGCATCGAGCTGATGGCCTGGGTGCTGGATGCCGAGGGTTGGCC
>JAAXJV010000154.1 GCA_012269655.1 Pseudomonadales bacterium | reverse complement strand
TTTTAGCTCGCTCAACTGAGTTTCAGATTGCTCGATCTGCTCGTTCAGCGAGTCGTCTTTCATACGCAGCTTGAAGATATCGCCCTGCTCTAGACCGGCCAGAATTTCACGAGTGATCTTGGTGCCTTTCTTAACACCCGCGCCCGAGACCACTTCTTGGCCGTCCAGCAGGTTCGCCAGACGATTAAACGCGTCCTGCGCAACGATTCGATATTCTTCGTTCAGGTCCTTACGAACTTCATCCAGCTGACCCGATTCGATCTGCTTAGCACGCTCGTCTTTTTCGATGCCGTCACGGGTAAAGATCTGGACGTCAATGACGGTACCCTTCACACCAGAACCGACACGCAGTGAAGTATCTTTTACGTCACTGGCTTTCTCACCGAAAATAGCACGCAATAGCTTTTCTTCGGGTGTCAGCTGAGTCTCGCCTTTGGGCGTGACCTTGCCGACTAGGATGTCACCCGGGCCAACTTCAGCACCGATGTAAACCACGCCAGTTTCATCCAACTTAGCCAGCGCTGACTCACCCACGTTGGGAATGTCAGAAGTAATTTCTTCGCTACCTAGCTTGGTGTCACGAGCGACACAGGTCAGCTCTTGGATGTGGATCGTGGTGAAACGATCTTCCTGGACGACACGCTCGGAGATCAAAATCGAGTCTTCGAAGTTGTAACCGTTCCAAGGCATGAACGCGACACGCATGTTCTGACCTAGTGCCAATTCACCCAGGTCAACCGACGGGCCGTCAGCCAGAATGTCACCACGGCCAACGCTGTCGCCAGGCTGAACGATCGGACGCTGGTTCATGCAGGTGTTCTGGTTAGAGCGGGTGTACTTGGTCAGGTTGTAGATGTCTACGCCTGCCTCGCCCAAGGTCGTTTCGTCGTCGTTCACACGAACCACGATACGCTTGGCGTCAACACGCTCGATCACACCGCCACGCTTGGCGACCACACAAACACCGGAGTCCGCTGCTACCGTGCCCTCTACGCCGGTACCGACTAGCGGCTTTTCAGCGCGCAAGGTCGGAACCGCTTGACGTTGCATGTTGGCACCCATCAACGCGCGGTTCGCGTCGTCGTGCTCTAGGAAAGGAATCAGTGAGGCCGCCACCGAAACAACCTGACGAGGACTGACGTCCATGAAGGTCACTTTTTCAGGAGGCTGAACGGTGAATTCATTTTCAAAACGAACCTGAACCAACTCGTCGGTCAGTTCGTTCTTGTCGTTCATGCTCGCCGAAGCCTGAGCGATCACCTGCTCTGCTTCCTCGATCGCCGACAGATATTCGATCTCGTTGGTGACCTTACCGTCGACTACCTTACGGTAGGGGCTCTCTAGGAACCCGTACTCGTTGGTCCGAGCGTAGGTGGCCAATGAGTTGATCAAACCAATGTTTGGACCTTCGGGTGTTTCAATCGGGCATACACGGCCGTAGTGAGTGGGGTGTACGTCACGAACTTCGAAACCTGCACGCTCACGGGTCAGACCGCCCGGTCCTAACGCCGACACACGGCGCTTGTGTGTGACTTCTGACAGGGGGTTGTTCTGGTCCATAAACTGAGACAGTTGGCTAGAACCGAAGAATTCTTTGACCGCTGCCGCGACGGGCTTCGCATTGATCAAGTCCTTGGGCGTCAAGCCTTCGCTTTCAGCCTGTGACAGACGCTCACGTACTGCACGCTCAACACGGACCAAACCGACACGGAACTGGTTTTCAGCCATTTCACCGACGCAACGAACACGACGGTTACCCAAGTGGTCGATGTCGTCGACGGTGCCACGACCGTTACGGATGTCGATCAAGGTCTTCATGACGGCCAAAATGTCGTCGCGATCTAGGATCATTTCACCGCTGTCGGTGTCGCCGCCTTCAACCTTCAACTTACCTACACGGCGGTTGAACTTCATGCGACCGACACGAGACAAGTCGTAACGGTCAGCGTCAAAGAACAAGCCGTCGAACAGCTTTTTGGCCGATTCGTCTGTCGGCGGCTCGCCGGGACGCATCATGCGGTAGATTTCAACCAAGGCGCTGGCTTGATCACGAGTCGGATCGGCCGCCATGGTTTCAGAAATGAACGCACCCTGATCCAGTTCGTTGGTGTGGATACACTCAAACTTGGTGACCTTAGCTTCACGCATCACTTCCAACAATTCGGGCGTGATCGGCGTGTTACAGGCCGCAATCAGCTCGCCCGATTCCTTGTTGACCACATCGTCTGCGATGACTTTGCCAATCAGATACTCGTCTGGAACTGGCAAGCTAGTGATTTCGGCTTTCTTCAGGTCGCGAACGTGCTTGGCCGTAATACGCTTGTTGGCCTCGACCAACACTTTGCCGCTCTTGTCGACCAGATCAAAGGTCAGCGTTTCACCACGTAGGCGGTCGTGGACCAACTCCATGTTCGCGCCGCCCTTGAGCAGTTTGAAACCGGTGTTCTCAAAGAATTCACCGAGAATCTCTTTTTCAGTCATGCCCATTGCGCGCAATAGAATACTGGCGTGCAGCTTACGGCGACGGTCGATACGTACGAACACCAGATCCTTGGGATCCATCTCGAAGTCCAACCAAGAACCACGATAAGGAATGATCCGAGCGCTATATAGCAACTTGCCTGAAGAGTGAGTCTTGCCCTTGTCGTGCTCGAAGAAGACACCCGGTGAACGGTGCAACTGAGACACGATCACTCGCTCGGTACCGTTAATGATAAAGGTACCGTTATCGGTCATCAGGGGAATTTCACCCATGTAGACTTCTTCTTCACGGATGTCCTTGACCGCACGGGTGCTCGATTCTTTATCATAGATCACCAGGCGGGTCTTGACGCGCAGCGGCGCGGCAAAGGTGTCACCACGCAGGGTGCATTCTTTTTCGTCAAAGGCGGGCTCGCCCAGACGATAGCTTACATATTCCAAGACCGCGTTCTCTGACACGCTCTTGATCGGGAAGACCGACTGAAAGGCTGCGTCTAAACCACTGCCACTCTCGGTGACAGCAACGCCGCCTGATTCTAGGAATTTACGGTAAGAATCCAACTGGATCGCCAGAAGTGGCGGAACTTCCATCGCCTGAGGAAGTTTGCTGAAGTCCTTACGAATGCGCTTCTTTTCGGTATACGAGTAAGCCATCAATGTGCCTCTGCTCAAGTTTTGGGGCGCGTTGCCCTATGCAAATTTATCCCGGGGGATACGGATAACACGCCCTAAACGCCCTATCCGTAACACCCGGTCGACCCCTAGGCATTTCCACGAAACCCTAGAGACGAGTAAAGGCCGGTGACATTTTGCCACCAGCCTATACTCGGAATTAAGCGAAGAGTATTACTTCAGCTCTACAGAAGCACCCGCTTCTTCCAGCTGCTTCTTGATCTCTTCAGCTTCTTCCTTGCTCGCGCCTTCCTTCACGGTAGCGGGAGCGCCGTCGACCATTTCCTTGGCTTCTTTCAGGCCTAGACCTGTGATACCACGGACAACCTTGATCACGTTAACTTTCTTGTCGCCAGCGCCAGACAGAATTACGTCGAATTCAGTCTGCTCGGCAGCAGCACCACCAGCGTCGCCGCCAGCAGCAGGTGCAGCAACAGCAACAGCAGCTGCAGCAGTTACGCCGAACTTCTCTTCCATCGCTTCAACCAGTTCAACAACTTCCATTACGCTCATTTCAGCGATGGCGTTCAAAATGTCTTCTTTAGCAATTGCCATTTTTCAATTCTCCAAATATGGGTTGAGACGCTTATGCAGCGGCCTCTTTTTGATCTTTTACGGCTTGTACGGTACGAACCAACTTGGTCGGTACTGCATCCAAGGTCTGAGCCAGCTTGGTGATAGGCGCGTTCATTACGCTCATCAGCATGCTGATTGCTTCGTCCTTGGTCGGCAGCTTCGCTACCGCTTCCAACTGACCGCCGTCCATTAGCTTGCCGCCTAGGGCAATACCACGGACTTCGAGCTTGTCGTTTTCTTTGACGGCGTCTTTTAGCAGACGCGCCGCTGCACCCGGATCTTCCAGGCTGAAAGCGAACAGGCTAGGACCGACCAAAGCCGGATCCATGCACTCGAACTCGGTGCCGACGACTGCACGCTTCGCCAATGTGTTACGCACAACGCGCAAATACACACCGGTCTCACGTGCTTTCGCACGCAATGCAGTCAACTCATCCACGGTCATACCGCGGTAGTCAGCAACGACAGCAGACAGAGCGCCTGACGCAACTTCATTGACTTCAGCAACAATCTGCTGCTTGTCTTCTAGTCGCAATGCCATGGGCATCTCTCCTGTTTATTGATGAAAACACTCCGTTATCGGAGCACCCTTTTTGGTGTTCTCATCGAAATTCGATGGGGAACACCGCCTGCGCAGGAAATTAAGAAACCGTGTTTCACCTGCGGTCTTTGACGGCTCTGACCGAAGCCAGAACCCCCAAAATCTTTTTTATCGGTCAGCCAGTGTTGACTGATCGATGATCAAACCCGGGCCCATGGTGCTGGACAGGGTGACCTTCTTGAAATAAACGCCTTTTGCCGAAGCAGGCTTAGCTTTACGCAGGTCAGCCATCAGTGCCTCAACGTTTTCCTGCAACTGCGCGGGCTCGAAGCCAACACGACCAACAGGCGCGTGGATAATACCGTTCTTGTCAACGCGGTAACGTACCTGACCCGCCTTGGCGTTGCGCACAGCTTCAGCCACGTTTGGAGTAACGGTGCCCACTTTGGGGTTAGGCATCAGACCGCGGGGACCCAGAATCTGGCCCAACTGACCCACAACGCGCATTGCGTCAGGGCTTGCGATCACTACGTCAAAGTCCATCTGGCCAGCTTTGACTTGGTCAGCCAAATCTTCCATGCCGACAACTTCAGCGCCCGCTTCTTTAGCCGCATCAGCGTTAGCACCTGAAGTGAACACTGCAACGCGAACATCTTTACCGGTACCGTTAGGCAATACCGTTGCGCCACGAACCACTTGATCCGATTTACGAGCATCAACACCCAGGTTGATCGCAACGTCAACTGACTCGCTGAACTTAACGGTGCTCAGCTCGTTCAACAACGAAGCTGCGTCACCGAACGCAAAAACCTGACCGGGCTGTACTTTTTCAGCAATCGCCTTTTGGCGCTTGGTTAGCTTAGCCATTATAGACCCTCCACATTCAGACCCATGGAACGCGCAGTACCGGCAATGGTACGGACCGCTGCATCCATGTCAGCCGCAGTCATGTCGGGCTCTTTGGTCTTTGCAATTTCTTCCAACTGAGCGCGCGTTACGGTACCCACCTTTTCAGTGTTGGGACGCGATGAACCGCTCTTCAGGCCAGCGGCTTTTTTCAGCAACACTGACGCCGGAGGAGTCTTGGTAATGAAAGTGAAGCTGCGGTCGTTATAAACAGAGATCACAACCGGAATAGGCAGGCCCGCTTCCATGCTCTGAGTCTGCGCATTAAACGCCTTACAGAACTCCATGATGTTTACGCCATGCTGACCCAAAGCCGGGCCGACTGGCGGGCTAGGGTTAGCTTGACCTGCTGCCACTTGCAGCTTGATGTAGGCTTCGATTTTCTTAGCCATGTCTTTCTCCTATTTGG